>PAOC01000098.1 GCA_002708465.1 Planctomycetota bacterium | reverse complement strand
GAGGAGGCGGAGGGGCATGAGGATGAAAACCCGGAAAACCCTCCCGAGCCGGTAAGCGCCGCCAGCGAGGATGACGACGGCTCCTGAGCCGGTCTTCGTGCGAGTCTATTCGGATTCATTCCGTATGCAGGGGCGCAGGGCTCCCGCGAGATAAAATGATCCGGTGATGACCGGGTTCCAGCCCTTTTGCTGGCTGAACTCGAGCGCTTCGCGTGGATCTTCGATGATCCGTCCACTTCCCAATGTGTCGCGCAATTCTTGCGGATCGACGGAGCGGGTCTCATCGGCCCGTGTGAATATGATCTCATCGGCTATCCCGCCGGCCTCGGCGAGGATTTCTTCGCGGCGTTTGTCGGTGGAGAGTGAGAGGATCAGCGCCCGGGGCTGGGGAAAGTCAATTTCTTCGAGGGTCTGCCGCAGGGATTTGATCGATTCCGGGGTGTGTGCGGTGTCCAGGCAGCAGATCGGCGGCCCTGGGAAGACCTCGATTCTCGCCGGCAGGCGAAGGTCCTCCAGCGCGGACCGCAGCTGGATGGTATCGAGTTGTTTGTCGAGGTTTTTTAGCACCGTCCGGTACAGGGCTATGGAAATAGCCAGGTCCGCCCGGATGCCCGGCCCCCGGATGGCTGGCGCCTTGAAGACTCCCTGGATTCCGTCAATTTCGAGAAGGCCATCGCAGTTAAGTTTGACCGACCCGGGATCTGCCACTGTCCAGGGGGCACCTTTCTCGGTTGCGATTCGCTCGACCTCCTTGCGGGCCTCTTCAGGCAGCTCGCCGGTGATCAACGGGGTTTGCGGCCTCACGATGCCGGCCTTTTCCCTCGCGATGGCCGTGAGCGTATTGCCAAGCAATTGGGTATGTTCGAGGCCGAGGCTGGTGATGGCGCTCCAGCGGGCTGATAGAATATTGGTTGCATCGAGGCGTCCTCCAAGGCCAACCTAGAAAATAGAGATATCAACATTGGAACGAGCGAAACAGAGCATGGCCATCGCCGTCAGTAATTCGAAGAAGGTTGGACTGCCGCTTTCTCCATCCGCCGGTTCTATCAATGGCAGGATGGAGTTCACGGTTCGCATGAAGGATTCCTCACTGATCGATTTCCCACCGATTCGGATCCTCTCTCGCAGGTGTTCGATATGAGGAGAGGTGTAGGTGCCGACCTTGAGCCCCTCGGCTCTCAGCAGGGCCTCCAGCATCAGGCAGGTGCACCCTTTCCCCTTGGTGCCGGCGATGTGGACGGCGGGGTAGCGGTCGTGAGGATTGCCGAGGGAGGCGGCCAGGGCCTCCATTCTGCGGAGGTCGAAACTTTCCGTGTCGTAGCGGAAGGTGGGCAATCTTTCGTAGTTGGTGAAAGATGCAAGGACCTGGCTGAATTCTCTGGGGCTATTAGGTACTTTCATACGGACCGTTTTATAGTGTAAGAGGGCGATTTTTGTCTACCGAGAAGGCTGAAACCACGACCAGGCTGCTTGTCTNCGCTGTTGAGCCATCCGCCGATCTGCATCTCGCTCACCTGCTTGAAGANCTGAGCGGACTGCGGCCCGGCATCGAGTGCAGGGGCTTTGGNGGTGAGCGCGTGCGGGNGGCCGGGTGTACTGTCGATGCCGATCCCACGTCCTATTCGAGCGTCGGCTTCGGTTTTCTCAAGAGCATCGGCCGGTACTTCAACCTGCTCAAACAGTTTGACCGCCTGTTGCGTGAATTCGAACCCGCCGCGGTGTTGCTTGTAGATGCGCCGGCCTTCAACTTCCTGCTGGCTCGCCTGGCGCGCTGGAGGGGGGTGCCGGTGGTCTACTATATCTGTCCTCAGATCTGGGCCTGGGCTCCCTGGAGGCGCCGCAAGGTTCTTCGCTATACAGACCTGCTGCTCTCGATCATTCCTTTCGAGAAGGAGCTCTACAGCAACGACAGGGTTCCTGTTCACTATGTCGGCCACCCGATCGCAGATGAGCTGTCCTCGCTTGCGCAAGACCTTGGTGAAGAGTTCCGAAGCTCACTCGGTATTTCACAACAGGAGAAATTGATTGGGATCTTCCCCGGCAGCCGCAGGGCGGAGGTGGAGGGACTCTCCACATCTTTTTTCAACCTGCTTGCCCAGATGAAACTGGATCCGGATCGCCATCGCATCGTCGCCTCCGCCCTACGGGAAGATTTCAGGGAGTTGATCGAAGATGCCGCGGCCAGCCATGGGTTGAAGATCGAGCTCATCAGCGGCGATTGCAGGCCCCTGATGAAGGCCTGTGACCTGGCTCTGGTCGCCTCCGGTACGGCCTCGCTGGAGCTGGCCTGGTTTGAAAAGCCCATGCTTGTTTTCTACAAGGTGCACGGCCTTGGTTACTGGCTGTTCAATAATCTCTTCAGCGTCACTCCCTGGTTTACCCTGCCCAATATTCTTGGCAGCGCTGCGAATGAAGGAGAGGTGACGGTTTTCGAGAAGCTCTTGCGCAGCGATGAGGAGCTTGAGGAGATTGTCCCCCGGGCGCTCGAACTGCTGGAAGATGAGCGGAAGCGAACCGAGGCGGTCGAGAGGCTGCGCAGATTGAAGGCCGCCTGCATGACCCCTGGAGCGAACGCGAAAGCCGCTGCAGTACTCAGCGACTTCCTGGCCTCGATTTGAGGCATCCAGACGATCTCCTGCCGGTTCCCGGGCGNTAATAAAGTACATTACCGGCTTGAATAACAATCTCCCGGTCGAATAGAGGCTTTTGCTTTCGCGGGTTCTTGCGCCAAAATAATAGACCCTTTGATAAAGAGTGCCGTGGCAATGAATTTATTCCCCAAGAATCCNGGTCAAAACGACCCAGGTCAGAANAAGCCGAGTATCCTCGGACCCAAGTTCCTGATGATGATCGTATTTACCATCGTCATCGNCGGGNTGATGCTGAACTTTTTCCAGCAGGGCCGACCGAAGTCCATTGAAGATGGAGAATCGGCGACGGACGAAAGCTTTCTGGATGGGACTCTCCTCGACGTCTTCGACGTAAAGAATCCTCACGGCGGGGAGTTCGCCATTGATGAGGATCCTGACGATCCGCTGACCTCCGGTAAGGGAGAGGTCAAGGCAAGNAAGCTCGAGCCGTTCGTTGAGAAGCCCGAGGTGCTTGCCGGAGCGGCCNGCCGTGANCGAAAGGGCGGCGTTGAAACTTTCGGCCGCATCCAGGAAGAGGGCGTTGTCTACCTGGCGCATAAGCTCCGCTCGGAACAGGCGGCCGGGAAGGCACCTGGAGAACCCGTTCTGAACACGGCAAAGGATCCAGNGGTCGTCAAGAAGCTCCTTGAAGATCCGGATCGCTATCGNGGCAAGCTTATCGANCTNCGGGCGAATATNGTCAGGGAAGAGAAGGGCAGGAGCCCCCTGCAGGTGGCGGCGCTCCCCAGTGGCGCGAACCCCCTGGATGTCAACAGGCTCTACCGGTCCTATGCCTACGATCAGAACGAGNAGTTTCATCTTGTATACACCATTGAGGACCAGTCAGAAGATCTCGANCACATGGCGGATGTCGTTCTGAGGGGCTATTTCTGTCGGCTCTATACAGGAGAGGTCGATCTGGGAAGAAAAGAGCTGGATAAAGGTACGATTCCCCTCTTGGTGGCTACGAGCTACAAGAAGATGAGCTCAGCCTCCGCGACCCCGGCCGAGAGAATGGATGTGCTTCTAATCGCGATCGTTCTGATTCTGGGTGTCCTCTGCATCTCTGCCATAGTCATTATCGTCGTTAACCGCAAATCGGACTCGGACTACGAAGAGCGCCGTCGCGCAAGCCGTGAGAAGGCCTCGTCGGCAAAGGCTGGTGCGGCTGAGGAAGAGGCTCCGGCTGAAGACGATGATGGCGGCGACGACGAGGCAGATGCTGCCGCCGGGGATGCCATTGCCAAAGCTGAAGCCGCCGAGAACGAAGACGATTGACCATGCCCAGCGGTAAGAAAAAAAATGGAAACAGGTTGGGAGGGGGGGTACGCACCGTCCGGGTTCGCTCAGCCGGCGGCAACTATCCCGCCGTTATCGGGGCCGGCGCCCTGGCGCAGCTTCCGATCCTGTTGAATGGCAAGCGAAGCCCCTCCCGCCTTCACCTTGTGAGTGACAGGAATGTCCTGCGGCATCATGGCGAGGCAATACGGAAGCAGCTCAAGCGTACCGGTATTCCTTTTTCGGAAACGGCGCTGGCTCCTGGCGAGGGCTCGAAGACTATGGAACAGATGCAGGGGATCCTTCGCTCTGCGGTTCGCTCAGGATGTGATCGAAACTCCTGCATGGTAGCCTTCGGCGGTGGGGTTGTCGGTGATATTACCGGCTACGCGGCCGCCAGCCTCCTTCGCGGAGTCGATTTTATACAGATCCCCTCTTCGCTACTGGCCATGGTCGATGCCAGCGTGGGGGGCAAGACCGGTGTCAATATTCCCGAGGGTAAAAATCTCGCCGGGGCTTTCCATCAACCTCGAGCCGTCATTATGGATCTCGGCCTGCTGGGGACCCTGCCCGCTCGCCAGGTTCGCGCCGGCTGGGCCGAGATTATCAAGACGGCTGCTATTCGCGATCTCCGGTTGCTGTCGCTCATCGAGAGGGAGAAAGCCGCTCTCAGAACGGGCTCCGAGCAGTTCCTTGCGAAGGTCGTTGAGCGTTGTGTACGGATCAAGGCCGAGGTTGTCGAGGAAGATGAGCGGGAGTCCGGCCTGCGGATGATTCTCAACTTCGGCCATACGTTTGCCCACGGGATCGAGGCAGCCCAGGGCTATGGGCAGCTGCTGCACGGCGAGGCTGTCTCTATCGGCATGGTCTTCGCCTCTCGTCTCGGTGAGAGGCTTGATATTACCGAGGCAGGCACGGCGGATCGCCTCGAAGCCCTGCTTGGCTCTTTTGGTTTGCCGGTTCACTTGAGCAAGCTGTCCTGCTCGCGTATCCTGACTGCAATGGGACGTGATAAGAAACGTGGCCCTCAGGGTCTGCGGTGGGTCTTCCTGTCGCGGCCTGGGGAAGCATTGATCCGTGACGACGTGAAGCCGGCGGCATGGCAGGCTGAACTGAAAAAATTCATCGAGGGAAAGTGAAATGAAGTTCTCAACCAGGTTCATCGATATTTTAGTTTCTGTTCGCGTTTCTCTTGTGACCGCTATGCTGTTGCTGGTTGTTGTTTTCCCGGGCTGCTCCGATTCCCGGCCGCAACATGAAGAGCCTACGCCAGAGGAGGCCCGAGGATCTGCCCACCCCGCCTTGAAAGCCCCGATCCCCGCCCCTGCTGCCGCTGCGCCGGCTGCCGGCGGAGAACCAGCCGCCAGTCCCTGGAAGCCGGGCGAAGCGTTCGTTGTGATGGGATTGAAGGTCAAGGCTCCGGAGGGCTGGCTTCGTCAGAAACCTGCCAACAGGATGCGCAAGGCCCAGTTCAAGCTCCCCCATGCCGAGAATGACACCTTTGATGGAGAGCTTACGGTCATACCCGCCTTCGGCGGAATGGATGCCAATCTCCAGCGCTGGAAACAGCAATTCAAGGAGGTTCCCGAACCTCTCATCAACAAACGGAAAGTTGCCGGAATGGAGGTCTCCATCGTGCAATTGGATGGGACCTATATGTACAAGGCGCGTCCTATGGATCCCGCAGAGGCAGCTCAGCCTCGTCCGGATTACCGGGTTCTTGCCGCCGTGGTGCAGGCTCCCGGCGGCCAGGTCTTCTTCAAGTCCTTCGGGCCGAGGGCCACCATGGAAAAGTGGCAGGAGGCGTTTACCGACATGGTGGACAGCTTCGCGCCAGCTCAGGAGTAGGGNAGTTGAGCTTTGANCTCCAGGAGCTCATCCACAGNCGCAATGGTGAGAACNTCGCTCTCCAGCGCGAGAATATCAATCCCCAGTTCGCCCGGGTACTGCGCCTGATCGGTTTTGACAAGATCTACGTCCGCGGTGTTGGGCAGTATCTCTATGACGAGGATGGCTCTGAATATCTCGATATGCTCGCCGGCTACGCCGTTCACAATGTGGGCCGCAACCATCCCGTGGTTATCCAGGCTCTGAAGGATCTGATGGATTCTCAGCCCGCCACCCTGGTCCAGATGGATGCGCCGCTTCTCTCGGGGCTGCTTGCCGAGCGTCTCAAGGAGCTGACTCCGGAAGCGCTTGATACGGTGTATTTTACCAATTCCGGCACCGAGGGGGTCGAGACCGCCATCAAGTTCGCCCGCAAGAGCACCCGCCGGCCGCGGGTGCTCTTCTGTGAGCACTCCTTTCACGGCCTGAGCAACGGCTCCCTCTCTCTGAATGCCGATGAATCCTATCGAACCGGTTTCGATCCGCTGATTCCCGGGTGCGACAAGGTGCGGCTCAACGACCTTGACGCCCTCTCCGCTGAGTTGAAGAAGGAGGATGTCGCGGCCTTCGTTCTGGAGCCGGTGCAGGGCAAGGGGGTGTTTATCGCCGAGGATGANTACCTTCGCCAGGCCAGGGAGCTCTGCTCGCGTCATGGAACGGCGCTGGCCTTCGATGAGGTCCAGACCGGGTTCGGGCGTACCGGAAGGATGTTCTCGNTGGAGCATTCAGGCGTCGAGCCCGACATACTTATTATTTCCAAGGCGCTGTCCGCCGGCCTCNTTCCTGTAGGGGCCGTGCTCACGAAGAGGAGCATCTACGATGGGGTCTTCGATTCCCTCGATAATTGCGTGGTTCATTCTTCGACCTTCGGCCAGGGAGCCTACGCGATGGCCGCAGGAATCGCGACCCTCCATGTATTNGAGGAGGAGGGNCTGGTAGAAAATTCGAGGCGGATGGGAGAGCTCCTGTTGGAGGGCCTCAGAGAGCTTGCCGGCAGATTTGAGTTGGTCAAAGATGTGCGCGGTCGCGGTCTGATGATTGGCATCGAGCTCGGTGAGCCGGCCTCNCTGAAGCTGAAGATGGGCTGGAAGCTTGCCAGTAAGCTGCAGAAAGGCCTGGTCGCCCAGGCTATGGTGATGTCCCTGCTGGCGGACCACAGGATCCTCACCCAGGTGGCAGGGCATGGGCTGGAGGTNATCAAGCTCATTCCGTCCCTGGTCATCGATGAATCCGATGTGAAGCGTTTCCTGGCGGCGTTTGAAGATGTACTCGAGCGGAGCCATCGTTTTCCCGGCCCCATCTGGGAATTCACCACACGCCTTGCAAAACACGCGCTCAAGCGTTGAACTGGGAACCATGCTTGGCAGATGAGATGGCGATGTTTGAAGAACAGAGAGAGATGAGATGAGCACCTTTCAGCGAGTACTTTCGTTGGGATCTCGCAGCCGCGGGCTGCATGAAATTACCTCGGAGGTTGCGGCNGTNGTTGGCGAGAGNCCTGTAGACAGCGGTCTCTGCAATGTCTTTCTCAGGCACACCTCGGCGAGTCTCTGTATCAATGAAAATGCCGACCCCACCGCNCGCGCAGATCTCGAGGCCTACCTCGACCGNCTGGTTCCGGAAAACCAGCCATATTTTCGCCACACCCACGAGGGGCCTGACGATATGCCCTCGCATATAAAGAATGTTCTGACGGAAACCAGCCTGGTGATACCAGTTGTCGATGGGCGGCTGGCCCTTGGAACCTGGCAGGGGATCTACCTCTGGGAGCACCGCGACCGGGCCTCGGGGAGAAGTTTGGTGGTGTCCGTATGGTAAAAAAACCGGCTGCAACTTTCATCGCAACCGGTTTGATCTGGTGGGCGATAGTGGATTCGAACCACCGACTTCCACCGTGTGAGGATGGCGCTCTAACCAGCTGAGCTAATCGCCCGGGTATTTTCTTTGGAAACTGAGGTAGCTTAAGTAGTGCTACCGTAGAGGTCAAGTAAATGGAACAAGTCAGCCTGATCGCCCTGGATCTGGATGGAACCCTGCTCGATGATCGCAAGGAGGTTCCGCCTGAGAATATCCGCGCCCTCGAAGAGGCTCAGATGCAGGGCATTCTCGTAGCTATTTCTTCGGGGAGAATGATTCCCCGTATCCTGCCTGTAGAGGAGACCCTGGGCCTTGATTGCATTATCCTCGCCTACAATGGGGGCAAGGTCGTAGGGCCAAAGTCTGAGGGACGGCCATTGATCAGCGAGTGTCCTTTGCCTGCCGATATAGCGGAGCTCTTCATCAGGTTTTCCCAGGATGGAGACTACCTGCTCAATTTTTACCGGGATGATGTCCTTTATGCCGAGGACAGCCCGAATCGACGGCGCTTCATGGATATCTACAGCGGCCGCACGGGAGCCGAGTATCATATCGAGGATCTTACCGGGAGGATCGGGCAGGAGCCGACCAAGTTGATTCTCCTGGCTGAGCCAGAGGAGCGGGATCGTTTGCATGACCACTTTGTCGCGGAACTGGGAGGCCGTGCCTACATCACCAAATCAGATCCGGAGTATCTTGAGATCATGGCCCCCGGGGTTTCCAAGGGTACCGCACTCGAGGCTCTTGGAGAGCACTACGGCTTCGGCCTGCCCAACGTTCTCGCCGTAGGTGATGCCGAGAATGACAATCCCATGCTGGAGGCTGCCGGAATAGGCGTCGTTGTCGCCAACGGCACCGAGGCGAGCAAGGCGGTTGCCGATCATGTGACAGAGAAGACGAACAACCAGGGCGCGGTGGCCGAGGCCGTGCGACGGTTCGCTCTCAGGTAGAGGCTCGCGGCCAGCCTAGCTGGGCTCGCTGCGGTCTTCTCGTTTCTGCAGAGAATCTCTCAGCCTGGCGGCCTCTTCGTAGTCTTCATTCGCGATCGCCTCGCCCAGCTTCTCTCTTAGCTCGGCGAGAGGATCGGGGGGCAGCATCCTGAACAACTGCTGACGCAGCTCTTCGATCGCTCGAAGAGAGTTCTTCTGCTCAAGGGGGAAGATCTTGTTCTTTGCCATCTTCGGAAGATCTTCGATCAAGCGGGAGGCCTCGGCAAGGATGGCCAGGGCTGCGGGAATATCACCGCCGGAGTCGATCGTTCCGAGAGCTTCAGACATGAAGTGCATTCTCAGGATATAGGGCCTGTACTGTTGCAGGCTGGCACAGAGCTCAGCGGAGAAGTGCTTGTTCGTGAAGTCGAGCACCTCTATATTTCTCATGGTGTCGCGCGAGCAGTATTCGTATTCGCCGACCTGGAAGAACAACAGGTACCTGTAGTAATACAGCAGGCATTCTTCCTTCAGCCGCTGGAAGTCTTCCTCGCTCAGTTCGATATCCCAGGGTTTTTTCTCGGTCTCGTTGACGTAATAGTGGAACCAGGACTCCTGTCCCTGCGGTCGGCGGCCATCGGGCCGTCCTTGGAACTCGTACTGCTCGATTCCAAGAGGCAGGCGGACCTGCAGAACCTCGTCCCCGCGATGGTTGGTGACGCGCCTGACGTGCTTTTTGTCCCCGTAGCTCCAGGCTTCGAGGATCTTGCTGAGATCCATTTCACTGTCTTCCATAACAGCAATTTTACAGATGCTGATTGGACATCTTCAATGAAACAAATGCAGTGCTACAAAGGAGTTGGGTTGAAGTCACTGAATGGAAAGTGTAATGATCGCTGTTTGTTCAGAGAACTTACCTGATGTGGTATTCCGGAAAATTTCCGGGCTCAATAATTGGTGCTGTGGGTTTGGAAACGAATGATCCGATATAAAAGATGCTGTCGCGTCGGGGAGTCCTCCGTCGGCATTTTCGAGAGATCAAACAGTGTCAAAGGTCATGTTCAGGAAGTTTTTCTGGATCACACGAGCTCCTGGTGTCGCGTTGGGATTGTTGATTCTCTGCAATCTGCTGCTGACGCTTGATAATGCGAACCTGTCGATTACCCGGATCTGGTTGGATATAGAGATTCCCGACCCGGAACTCTCCCTGATCTCAGCGCTCCTGGGGTTGGCCCTCCTGGTTCCGCATGATGTGGGGCGNTCCGATTGGGCACGCTGGCTGCTTGGAGGCGTCTTCTTCGGGTTCTGGATACTTGTTGGGGCTACCATGGTGGGGTACTACCATCATCTCAGCAATGGGGATTTTGCCACCGATCTGCCGGTGCCTTTCTGCTTTTTTGTCTGGGTGATTCTGCTCTTCGAATTTTCGAGGATCTCCTGGTGTGAAACCAGGGAGCCTCGTATGCCGCCGCCGGCGCGGGTTTTTTTTAACAGTGTGGTGGCGTCGGCTTCCTTCTTCCTCCTGATCTCTGCCCACCTGGTCACATTTGGTCGAACGGATTTTCGCAGACCGGCGGACGCGGCGGTTATCCTGGGGGCGAAGGTCTATGACGATGGAAGCTTGAGCCGAGCTCTCAAGGATCGCCTTGTCACCGGAATCGAGCTCTATCGCCAGGGTCTCGTTTCCTACCTGGTCATGAGCGGCGGGACCGGAAAGAACGGCTTCAGCGAGCCTCGGCAGATGGCCTCTTACGCTACAAAGGTGGGCGGGGTGCCGGCCGAACGAATCCTGTTGGACGAAGAGGGGATCAACACCGCCCAATCAGCTCGCAATTGCGGCCGCATTGCGCGGGAGTATGGTTTCAAGACGTACCTTACGGTGAGCCAGTATTTTCACTGTGCCAGGGTAAAGATGATCTTTGAGCGCAACGGGAGCTCTTGTTATACGGTCCCCACCTGNTCGAANGAAGAGGTCAGGGCNGCNGGGGCGCTTACCCGGGANACCTTCTTCCTGTTGCGGGAGGCGGTGGCCTTCCCNTTCTATTTTCTCTACTACCGCTGAGAACAGAGAAGAGAGACGAAGACCAGGGTGGGCATCTTCGTCTCTCCCGTGCAGATGTTTTAGCGGCTGGCGCCGCAGGAGCAATGGTCGGTAAAGGCCGTTCGATAGTGTCCCGCGTGGGTAAGGAGCTCCCTGTAGACGGCTCTTCCACAGTGATCATAGCCGCCGAAGACAGTGCGATAGATCGGTGGCACCCAGATTCTGCTGGCCCTTGAGGTCCAGAGGTGGCGGTGCACCACCCGGTGCACTCGCTGTACCCTGTGCGAAGTGCAGAGGGTTCGCTGTGGGGGAGCGACGACCACCGTTCTCGCGGGAGCCCAGCTCCTCCTCGTTCTCGAGAAGCTGACCCGGAAGTCGGGGCTTCCGAAGCTGAGGCCGAAGCGGAAGAATCCATCGGCATAGGTTGTTGAGGGAGAAAGTAGGCACACTCCGCTGAGAGCGAGCAGGTAGAAGCATTTGAGCTTCATGGCGGTTCCTCCTTATTCTGAGGTNCCTGGGTATGTNGCGAGACCACATCAGGTCTCCGTCTTCAGTAANTCAGACGGANCCTNGCAGGAGGGTATTCAATATAAGTTCGGAATCAGAGTCCGAATTGTCCGAAGAGGCAGGATTGCGATGTCGTGCTGCTCCAGCGCACATCGAGGTCTTCCGCCTTGTAGAGGCTCTTCTGCCCCAGNGCNTTTTCGCTTTTTACATGNCGNGAGAGCGGCTTGCCGGGCTGGGGATCTTTTCCGCAGACAGCTTCGCAGATGGCGGCGGAGTCATGTTTATGGGTCTCGATGTCGACTGCTAGGTGGTTCCTGATCGAGAGCCTGAGGGCATGGTCCTTCTTGACGAATTGGATCGGAGCCTTTCGAATCCGCTTTACGTTTTTGAGGTATCGCGGTGCGAGCTCCCTGGCCAGGTCGAGCAGAGCCGCTGCTTTTTCAGTCGTTGCTTTTTCATCGATATAGATGGCAGCCTTCATAGCTCCCTCGAGAGGGCTGCCCGGAACTCCGTGTGACTCGATGACGATGACTATTTTCAGGGAGTCGAGCGATTGGCCGTTCCAGCTNCCCCTGGCGATATTCCAGAAGAGGATGGAGCGGTGCGNTCCCGCGGTTCTGTTCGCGAANGTTTTTGCCGAGAGGCCCAGGNCGGGAACCTTCCGCAGGCCGGCTGTGGTTGATTCACTCTGTATTTCAATGTAGCTGCCGTACAGGACCGGCTCGGCGATGAGCNNTGGAGCGCTGGCGGTTACGAGNGCCAGNAGTACAGATGCGAGGTNTTTTCGATACATNGGAGTTCTCCAGGGGGATTCCGCCGCAAAAGAAACGGCTACTCTATTTTGCGGGGTGGCTGACGGCAGGTCAAGGTATCCGCTTCTANAGCCGCAGGAAGAGGTTTCACGCTGTTTTAGNNCGATGGNTCTCCACNGNTCCAGGCGAAAATTCAGCTTNCAGNAGCCTCGCCTTCCGCGCTGATTGATTCGAAGAGNGCTTCGAGTCGGCGTCCGTATTCGATGTAGGTCTTGTAAGCCAGCTCGGGGTCGGATGCCTCCTGCTGCAGATGGATCACCGAGGTGATGTGGGGCTCGATGGAGAAGCCTCCATCGTAGCCGTTCCCCAGGAGGTCCCGGCAGATCTCACGTACGTAGCCGCAGCCCTCCCCGGGGAAGCAGGCGGTGTCTTCGGCGTCGGGATCATCTTTGGGCAGGTAGTCCTTGATGTGGACGTAGACAATCTCTTCACGGACGCCGCTGTAGTAATCCCAGGCNTCCTGCGAATATTGGCAGGGATTGCCGGTGTCGAATACCAGCTTGAGATTTTCTGAGCCGACATCCGAGAGCAGNTCCATGGTCTGCTGCGGCCCCAGGCCGCCCCATCCATTACAGTTCTCATGGACGAGGATGACTCCGCCGTCTTCCGCCATCCTGGCGAGTTCCGTCATCCGCTCTACNACCCTGGTGCGCCACTGGCCGTCCTCGAGNTCCGGCTCGGANTTCGGGTAGCTCATGCAGCGAATGAACCGGGTNCCGAGCTTCTGCATCCGCGGTATCGCCCTGGCGAGCTCCTGCCGGTCTATCTCGAAGTCGCTATCGATGGGNCGGGCCCAATTGGCCAACTGGGAGGCGAAGCAGGANACNTCNAGNCCNCCCTCGGCNAGGGCTGCCGCGGCCTGNTCGAACTCTTCNTCGGTGACATCGGTGAGGTTGGTTCCGGAGAGGTTGCGGAGCTCGATATGCTNCCAGCCAAGCTCCCGGTGGGCCCGTACCTGGCCGGCAAGATCTTCCGCGCCCTCATCGGCGATTCCCGAATAAAACATCCTGATTATTACGGCGGTGCCGCATCTCCTGCGTTGGGGTTTCAATGAAGCGGTGAAGGAGCAGTCTAACCGCGCCGCGATGGAATGCCAAGCGGAGGGCTTGTCCCGTTCAGCCGCGGCCCTGGAGCTTCCTGGTGATTCCTACCCAGTCGGTGTGGACGGGGTCCGCCTCCGGCCGGTCAACCCGCCGGTAGGTGTGGGCGCCGAAGTAATCTCGCTGGGCCTGGAGCAGATTGGCGGGGAGGCTTCCCCGTCGGTAGCTGTCGTAGTAGGCCAGCGCCGAGCTGAAGGCCGGTGTCGGGATCCCCAGCTTGACGGCCTCGCTGACCACACGGCGCCAGGCTGCCTGGTTCTCATCGATGGCCTTGAGGAAGAAGGGGTCCAGCAGGAGGTTGTTCAGGTCGGGAGCATTGGCGAAGGCATCCCTGATTCGTTCGAGAAAGCGGGCCCTGATGATGCAGCCGCCTCNCCACATCAGAGCGATGCTGCCGTAATCGAGGTCCCAATTGTATTCTTCCGCCGCGGCCCGGATCAGCGCGTAGCCCTGCGCGTAGGAGCAGATCTTCGAGCAGTAGAGAGCCTTCTCGATCGCGTCTACCAGCTCGGCGGCATCCCCATCGTAGCTCGAGTCTGGTCCTTTCAGGATCTCAGAGGCGGCAACCCTGTCAGTCTTCTGGGCTGAGATGGCCCTTGCCAGGACAGCCTCTACGATCGTGGGTGCGGGGATTCCCAGGTCGAGAGCAGAGGCCGAGGTCCACCGCCCGGTTCCTTTCTGCCCCGCGGTGTCGAGGATCATCTCGACGAGAGGATTACCGGTTTCTTCATCCTCGATGGCGAGGATATCGCGGGTGATCTCGATCAGGTAGCTCTCGAGCGCGCCCTCGTTCCAGCGCGCGAAGACCTCGTGCATTTGCTGCGCGTTCATGCCCAGGGAGTTCTTCATCATGAAATAGGCCTCGCAGATCAACTGCATGTCGCCGTACTCGATGCCATTGTGGACCATCTTCACATAGTGCCCGGCTCCATCTGAGCCGACCCAATCGCAGCAGGGCTCGTTTTCGTCTCCTACCTTGGCCGCGATCGCCTGGAAGATGTCCTTCACCTCGCCCCAGGCGCTTTCTGAGCCTCCGGGCATGATGCTCGGTCCCAGCCTTGCGCCTTCCTCGCCTCCGGAAACCCCGGTGCCAATGAAGCGCAGCCCGCGGGCTTCCACCTCCGCTGTTCTGCGGATGGTGTCGGGGAAATGGGAGTTTCCGCCATCGATGATGATGTCGTTCGGATCGAGGTGCGGGGCAATGAGGTCGATGAAATCATCGACGGGCTGGCCGGCCTTGACCAGGAGGACGATCTTCCTGGGCGACTTGAGGTTGGCGCAGAGGTCTTCGATACTCGATGCGCCGTAGAGCTGCCGGTCGGGATTCTCCTCGATAAACTCATCGACCTTGCTGGTGGTGCGGTTGAAGACGGCGACGCTGTAGCCGTGGTCCTCCATGTTGAGGACGAGGTTCTTTCCCATCACGGCAAGGCCGATCAGTCCGATATCACAGGGTGAGGTGCTCATATCTCTCAGTCTATTCCTGGTTCCAGGGTGGGTCACTGGGGAGCCTGGCGAGGAAGCGCTCGGTCAGGCCCGCTTCGTAGTCTCCCGCAAAGCTTCCATTGAAGAAGCGGTCAATTCCTTCTGCGAGGAGGTGTTCCCAGGAGGCCTCCTCTTCGCCCGGCACGATGGGGAAGAAGAGGGCGTTGTTGGCCTTTGCCGCCTTTTGGTCGCCTGGGGCATCTCCAATCATCAGCACCTTGCCATCCTCGTAATTCGAGACAACGGCTTCGAGGTGCTCCTTCTTATTACCCATCTCCTGGCCGGCGATGAGCGAGACGTATTTGTCGATGTCGTGTTCTCTCCATTCCTTGGTGAGAGCCTCAACCGGGGTCGCGGATACGACCATCATGTCAGCCGCTTCCGAGAACTTCTCGAGGCATTCACGGAGATTCGGGAAGGGTGGAACGTTGTTGACGAATCTCTTCACGTCGCGATTGACGTGGTGGCTCCACTTCATGCAGAGCTCGAGCTCGGGATCAGGGTTTTCCTCGAGAAACTCTTCTATGGCCGGGTTCGAGAGCGGCTTGTCGGACTCGCTGAAACGCTCGAGGGATTCGAGCTTCATGATCTCGACGCCCCTGCGCTGGACGTCGGGCCGCGTACGCAGGTAATCCAGGGCGTAGATCAGCGCCAGGAAGCGATTGCAGCCCCTGGTGCGGGAGTAGAGGTTGACGAAGTCCCAGGCTTCCCGGGCGAATTTTGAGACAGCCTGGAGCTCGAAATAATTGATCGTATTGGGACAGAAGCACTCCTTGTGCTTGAGTTCCATGCTGTCAAAAGCGCAGCCATCGGAATCGATTCCGACAAAGAATTCACTCGAAGACTGGAAGCTCTGCAGCGCCGCCTTGTAGTCCGTCATTATTCCCTGGGTTTCCTTACGTGTTCCGGCTCTGTTTCCCCCCGACTTGGGCGGAATCAAGGTCGCTAAGTTAGCACCTCCTCATGGGACCATCAAGACCTCGCCGGTGTCCGGCCAGCGTTGGGGAAAGCGCTGTTTTTATTCAGAACCGCTTTCCGAGCAGCTCGAGGGCCTTGGCGATCATCGGATCGGCGCCCTTCTCCAGATCGGCCCGGGTATTGCGGACCTCAAGGTCTACGGGGATCCCCTTGCTTTCATAGCAGATCTTGGCCGCGGAGTAATAGCGTTGGTGCGAGAGGGTGTATTTCCAGCCGTTGGACAGCTTGCGCTCGAGCATATCGCTGAAGATGCCGTTGGTGTGGTCTCCGATGAGAGTCGCCTGGGGAAGGTCGGCCATGAGCATCGCGAAGACATCGGCCGCGCTGTAGGATGCATCGTTGGTGAGAACCATGAGGTAGCTCTTGTAGCGAACAGCGCCCCCCGGCTCGAGATGGCGGGTACGTATTTTTCCGAAGTCATCCTCGCCGGAGCCCTTCTTGGTCTTCTTATAGTGCCCGACCCGTTTCTTATCGACGAAGCGGGTGAGGATCCGGTACACGAAATCATCGGTGCCGCCGGGATTGTCGCGAATGTCTACGATGATTCCCCGGGTGTCCTGCAGCTCACCCAGGATCTTGTCTAAGGCTCTGTCGAGAGCCTTCTTTCCGAGCCCCTCCATCTCGGCGATCCTGAGATAGCCAAGGTCTTTGCTGCGGCAATAAGAGAAGATCTTGGCGAGCTCCTTCGGTTCGCTGAAGCCGGCGGCTTTGAGGGTACCGGCGATCATGTTCCAGAACTTCTTCTGCAGCTTGCGCGAGGGGAACTCGCGTTCGAAATCAGACTGTTCTTCAGGGCAGAACTCTTTCTTNNNCTTACCCTTGCCCTTGATGGCGAGGGTGACGTGCCCGTCCTTCAGCGGGGCCAGCAGCTCAGAGAGAATTCCGAAGAGCTTCTCATCTGTGGTCTTCGCGGTCACTCGCGGCCGGTGTTTCCTGTACTGCGCCTTCCAGTCTACTCCCCTGAGCTTGAAGAAGGCGTAGCGTTCATTGAATACGCCCCAGAGCTCCTCGAAGATCTTTTCGGGGGCGCTCATCCCGGCCTTTTCAGCCCCGGCTTTCTCGTCCTGGGAAGGGGCGGGGGTGGCTACCAGCAGAGAACAGGCTACAAGTATCAAGGTGGCCCAGCAGGATTGATTCTTAAGATGGTTCATGCTTCAGCGCGGTATACCGTTTGTGTTCAAGGCCCGGGCAGATCTGCCCGGCGATATTATCGACCTTGGCTGAAGCGAACGAAAGAAAAGAAGGGCGGTCCACGTCAGGATTGCGTGGACCGCCCTGTTCATTTTCTGGTGCCGTGGAGAGGACTTGAACCTCCACCCACTAAAAGTGGACTAGGACCTGAACCTAGCGCGTCTGCCAATTTCGCCACCACGGCATAAATCGAGATGCGAGTGTACTTAGAGTGGCGTAAGTTTCAAGCCTAAACGCCTGCGCAGCCC
>PAOC01000056.1 GCA_002708465.1 Planctomycetota bacterium | reverse complement strand
CTGCGGGGCTTTGTACTGGTGCGCCCTCAGGGATTCGAACCCCGGACCCGCTGATTAAGAGTCAGCTGCTCTGCCAACTGAGCTAAGAGCGCGTAGTGTTTATGTTTCTCGCGTTGATGGCCAGGAGGCCATGAACGCAGGACGAGTCATTAGACCTTGAAGTGGATTCCTGTCAAGAGCCTGAAGTAGCGAAAAAGTTAGACCCCTCCGGTAATATTCCACCGGAGAGGTCTTTTTTCTGGCACGCCCGCCAGGACTCGAACCTGGAACCATTGGCTTCGAAGGCCACTACTCTATCCAATTGAGCTACGGGCGCATTATTTGCGGACGATTCGCAGTGCGGGATTATAGAGGTTTGTCGCGCCGACTGGAAGCGGACAACCGTCAGTACNGACTTTAGCTTTTTTCGGTTATTTCAGCGGATTATCAGGTTGCAAAAACGCTTCGGNTTGGGGGGCTTTCTGCCGAAAGATACTTGTAGCCCCAAGGGNAGACAGNNGCAGAAAAAATCATGAGTACACAGANANTATTCAAGAGNACCGGCAAGACTGAAATCCATCAGATGCTGGACAACCTGACCGGCATTCTCGACCTGGAATTNCAGTACTCGCGGAAATTNACCGAGGTGCTTCGTTGCCGGGTTGAGGCGGAGGATCGTGACGATTTCAATGAGCGCGAGCACTGCCTGGTGGCGGAGAAGGAGCTNCTTGGCAACCTGGCGATGATCGATCGCGAACGGGTCGCCGCCGTGGGTGAGCTCAGCCTGGNGTTTGGCTGCCGCAGGGAGAAGCCGATGAGGATCGCCGAGTTGATCCTCTACGTGGATCCGGAATACCGCGATGCGCTGCTCGATGTTCGTGAGCTTATCAGGGATTGCGCCGATGAGATCGAGTCGCTCAATAACGCCAACAACCGGTTTCAGCACCTCAGCGCCGCTGGAATGGATCTCTACCTCGGGGTTGATTGCGGNNNNTCGGTAGACCTTGAGGAGGTNCTTGCCTTTGAGGNAACGGAATCCACCGGTCTCCAGCAGGAGGNGGAACCCTCTCTCGCCGACCTGCAGGAGGAAGAGCTTCCTGAAGGTTTCAATGCCCTGCTCGACGAAATCTTCGGNGAGGACTGAGGGGCCAGNGCCCTCTTACTAAATTAAAACACGNTTGATCAGGGGCTTGTATCCCGGCGGAATGCCTGTACAATCCTCNTTTCACNTGTCCTCGTTATCGTAACTCTACCAGTGGCCTCACGATAGATGCACTATAAGCTATTCGTTTTCGATCTGGACGAGACCCTTTGGACGGTTTCCGAGGGGCTCTGTTCATTGCTCAAGCCTCCCTTTAACTTCACCGCTCCCGATCGCCTGGAGACGAACGAAGGTTTCTGGATCGAGCTCAAGCCCGGAGTCCATAACCTGTTCACTTTTCTCAAGGAACAGGAAGTGTATATCTCCCTGGCCAGCCGTAACGACCACAAGCCGACGATGGAGATTCTCTCGGCTTTCGGGTTNTCCGATGGCCTGACCTATCCGCAGATTGGCTGGCGCTCCAAGGATGAGATGCTCACCCGGATCATTCGAAGCATCTATAGGCGTGACAAGGTCAAGATCAAGCCGGACGAGGTTTTCTTCCTCGATGACTGGCCGGATAATATCAAGCCGGCAAGGGAATGGGGCGCGACCGCGCTGCTCTATGGACAGGATGTNCTCAGCCACGACGAGCTGGTCAGCATGCTGGAGTGAAGCGGACCTGTTCCTGGTGAAATTCTCGGCACAATTACGGCTGAAAGTTTCTTACGCTTTCAACCAGGGCCTCGACAGGTTATATTTCCATCATGTTTGAGCTGGGTAGATTTCTCCAGCTCATGGGGCTCGTCGTAGTTCCCATGGCTTTTCTCCGGCCCGAGCCAATGATGATGTTCGGTGTCCTGATGGTGGGCGCCGGGTTTTTCCTCGTTGGCAGGTACCTGGCTGAGAACAGTGACTGAATAACGAACGCTCACGGGGAGGTGAAGAGAGTTTGTCCCGCAAGGATTATCCTGCTACTCCAGGGGATGAAGGCCTTCAGGAAGAGGCGGCCGGCGAGAGCGTCGAGCGCGATCAGTCATCTTCCGCCGATGCGGATGATACGTCCGCTTCCTACACGCCCGGGCGAAGCATCGAGGAGCAGGCTGAAGAGAGAAGCCTGCGCCCGACGAGCTTTCAGGATTTTATTGGGCAGTCACAGGTGATCGACAATCTTCGCATAGCTGTCCAGGCCGCACGCGACAGGGGGGAGGTCCTCGATCACATTCTTCTCTCCGGCATGCCCGGGCTTGGCAAGACATCGATCGCGATGATCCTTGGAGGAGAGATGGGAGCCGGGAATACCCACGTACTGTCAGGGCCCACTCTCGAGCGAGGCAAGGATGTTGTCGGCACCCTGACCCAGCTCGCCAGAGGCGACTTCCTGTTTATCGATGAAATCCATCGCATGTCCGCTCATGCCGAGGAGTTCCTTTACTCCGCCATGGAGGACTTCCGAGTCGACCTGATCATCGAAAGCGGGGCGGACTCGAGGAGCATCCAGGTTGACCTGAAGCCGTTCACGCTCGTGGCGGCGACGACGCGGGAGGGGCTTCTTACGGCGCCTCTGCGCAGTCGTTTCCAGATTGTCGAGAAGCTCGAGCCNTATCCANCNNCNGACCTTGCCCNGATNCTCGAACGCTCCGNNGGGCTGCTGGGCTGCGANATCGAGCAGGATGCCTGTGGCCAGCTTGCATCGAGAAGCCGGGGCACGCCGCGCTTCGCCAATCGCTTTCTGCGAAGGATTCGCGATGTGGCGCAGAGCCGGGGAGACTGGAAGAGCGGCGACCCCGTGAAGGTAGATGCCGCGGCGGTAGCCGAAGGCCTCGAACGCCTGGGTGTTGACGAGAACGGCCTCGATCGCGTGGACCGTAAGATTCTCAACGTATTGTTCAGCAACGGCGGCGAAGCCGTGGGATTGAAAACCCTCGCGGCCTCGGTGGGAGAAGAGCAACGCACCATTGAGGAGGTCTACGAGCCCCACCTGATCCGGGAGGGTCTGATCCATCGCACGGCGCGCGGCCGCTGCGCCACCAGGAAGGCGGCTGAGCTTTATGGCGACCCCTCGGGGCAGCCGAGCTTCGTCTGATTTCCCTCTTTAATTTTCTTACCAGGCTCTCTACGCGACCCATGCCCTCTCCGCGTCGACTCTGTGAAACCATCCTCATCTGCTGCCTGCTCCTCGCATACGGTTGCCGGGAGAAGCCGGCGCCTCCGGCCCCGCTCGATCCGGCTGGCGTCGAGATCCGTGTCGGCATTCTCTCCGCCGAGCGCATCCTGTTGAGGATGCCGGGCCGGGTGGAAATCCGGCCGCTCGCCGGCGGTGAGCCTCTCTATCGCGGCGAGCTGCCGGGCGCTGTCGCTGCGATCAGTTCCGGGGCCGGGATTGAGCTTGCGGGGATGGCTTTCGCCGGCGCCGTGAGG
This sequence comes from Planctomycetota bacterium, assembly GCA_002708465.1. The sequence goes on along the minus strand of PAOC01000056.1, from coordinate 11,393 downwards.
GTGGCTCCTCTCGGTGACCGAGCCGGGGAGGCGGGGGTCGACTTCGCGCCGGGGGCGGGGCCGAGACCGGAGAGGCTTCCGGCTCTCTACCATCGAGCCGGGGCCGATTTTACCGTGACGGCCATCCTCGATGGGTCCGAGGCGAGCTCCTATCGGGGGGCGCTCGAGCTGCGCGCGGATGATGGCCTGGTCCAGGCCGTGAACGCTCTCGACCTGCAGTCTTACCTGCTGGGGGTGGTCGGAGCTGAGATGCCCGCCTATTTTGAGGCGGAGGCCCTCGCCGCGCAGGCGATCGTCAGCAGAACCTTCGCTCTTTACAACCTCGAGCGCGCGCGCTCGAATGCCCAGCCGGGGGTTTTCAGGGCGACCACGGGCTTCCAGGTCTACAAGGGCTTTTCGGCGGAGACCAGGAGTACCCGCAAGGCGGTGGTGGAGACCCGGGGACAGGCTCTCTCCTGGAGGGGAGCTCTTTTCTCCAGCTATTTTCATTCAACCTGCGGCGGGCGTACAGCCAATGCGAACGAGGCGCTGGGAGTGACCGCGATCGCGCCGTTGGCCGGGGTTGCCTGCGGCGGCTGCGCCGGCAGCAGCTTCTACCGCTGGAGCTCCAGGCTGGCCTTGAGCGAGCTGGAGGACGTGGCGCGGCGATACCTGCGGAAGAACAGCCCGGAGGTAGACCTGGGGGCTATCGAGGAGCTTGAGGTGATTGAGCGCGCCGCTGACGGCCGGGCGCTCTATCTTCGCCTGCGGCATTCTCTCGGTTCTTTTGAGTGGAGGGCTGACAGCTTTCGCCTGGCTGTTGAGGCCCGATTTCCCGGTACGGTTCGGAGCACGGCCTTCACTCCCCGCAAGGCTGAATCAGGGGAGTGGGTGCTCAGCGGCTCAGGGTTTGGCCATGGAGTCGGGCTCTGCCAGGTGGGAGCCCGGGGAATGGCTAAGGAGGGAGCTGGCTGCCGGGAGATCCTTCACCACTACTACCCTGGCAGCGAATNGATGAAGGTCTACTGATGGTTCGCCGCTTGCTCCCGGAGCCCGTTTAGAGCAAACTCGCCTTCCCTTTTTTATGCNGCTATCCCATGAGTAACTCTCCTCTTGAATTTTCCGTCATCGACCTCGATGAGTCCTGCGCCGCGAGGCGGGGTCTGCTGAAGCTCCCCCATGGAGAGGTGGAGACTCCGGCTTTTCTTCCGGTGGGCACCCAGGGTTCCGTCAAGGCTGTCACGCCGGAGCAGGTCGCGGAGACCGGCGCCCAGATGATCCTCGCCAATACCTACCANCTNGCCCTGCGGCCGGGTGCCGACGTCGTGCGAGAGGCCGGAGGGCTGCACGCGTTNNCAGGCTGGAAGGGNCCNATNCTGACCGACAGCGGCGGCTACCAGGTTTTCAGTCTCGGCGAGTTGAACAAGGTCGATGATGATGGCGTGACCTTTCGCTCTCATATCGATGGAGATGAGGTTCGGCTGACACCGTCGCGCTGCATGGAAATCCAGAACGATCTCGGTGCCGATATCATCATGGCCTTCGACGAATGTCCTCCCTATCCCGCCTCCCGTGAACAGGTGGAGAAGGCAGTGGAGAGGACGACCCGTTGGGCAGGGCTCTGCCGGGCGGCCCATCGGCGCGATGCGGAGCAGGCGCTCTTTGGTATCGTCCAGGGCGGCTGCTTCGATGATCTCAGGCGGGAGTCCGCTCGCCAGCTCATCGACCTCGATTTTCCCGGCTACGCCATCGGGGGNGTGAGTGTCGGTGAGCCGCCGGAGGACATGAGGCGGGTTGTCGAGGTGACTGCTCCGCTGCTGCCGTCCGGGCGGCCCAGGTANCTGATGGGAGTCGGCATGCCGGAGGACCTGGTTGACCTGTCGCTGCAGGGAATCGACCTGTTCGATTGCGTCGTCGCTACCCGGCACGCTCGAAACGCCAATCTCTTTACGTCGAAGGGGGTGGTGAAGATACGAAACAGCACCTGGAGCCGCGACTTCAGCCCGCTCGACCCGGACTGCTCCTGCTATACCTGCCGCGAGTTCTCACGATCGTATCTACGCCATCTCTATCACCGGGCTGAGATCCTTGGCCCGGTTCTCGGGACGATTCACAACCTTACCTGGTTCCAGCGCCTGATGTTCGATTTGCGGGAGGCTATCAGCGCCGGCAGGGGGCTGGAGTTCCGGAAAAGTTGCCGTGAACGGGGTATTTTCTCCGATCGGCCGGCTCCAGCNGGCTAAGAGAGGGAAAACGTTTGCATGCGTCGCAGCTATGGTTATGCTCGGTCTTTTCGGCATTCCCCGTGAGGACCTGATCTTATGCATATCCCCTGGCTTACGGACTTCGTGATATTCGCCCAGCAAAACGGAGCGCCTGTCGCCGGCCAAGCTGCCGAGGAGGCTCCCCAGGGCGAGGGCGGTTTCGGCATGTTCGTTCCCCTGATCGGAATTTTCCTGATCTTCTGGTTCCTGATTATCCGTCCGCAGAGCAAGCAGCGGAAGGAACGGGACATCAAGATCAAGGCCGCCAGGAAAGGTGACAACGTAGTGACCATCGGCGGCGTCTACGGCAAGATCGTCAAGGAAACCGAGCTGGATGTCGTTCTCGAGGTCGATAAACACAGCAAGACGCGTATCCAGTTCCAAAGGACAGCGATCCAGGATGTCATCAACAGCGCCGCAGCCCAGGAGGACTCCGAGTCGCGGGAGGAATCCGACGTCGAGGCTGAATCTGGGTCCGAAGCCGACGTTCCACCGATGATAGGGCCTGAATAGAGTAGAGAAATGGAACGAATCTGTTTTCCCAGGCTGTCTCTGAGCTTTCCCCTTCTGCTGTTGGGGGTACTGACCCTCCCCCTGCTCCTGGATGACCGGGGCGAGGCGGGACTGGATCGTTCCCAGGCTGTCTCAGAGTCTCATCCTGGCGGCCAGGGGCCGGTCGAGACTGGCATTCCAGGGCGGCAGGAAGACAGGGACGAGGATTCGGTTCCGACTCAATTGTCCGGCCTCGACACCAGCCGCGCCTTCTCTCCGCAGTGCAGCGAGCGAATTGAAACCGAATTCTCCCGCGCCGCTGAAATCCCCGGTTCCTCGACGCCAGCCGGCGAGCTGGCTCTGCACAGGCCCGCCGTTGTGAGGCTGGCACCGCCCGCCTCGCAAAGCTGGAAGCATCAGCCGGTTCGCGGTCCTCCCGTGGCCTGAGACTGCTCGCGCCAGCCGGTCGACGGACCTGGCCCGGGGGCTCTTCAAGCGATCCGGAAATTCCGTCGACAATAGAAAATAGATTTATCCCTTGCTGAGGAAAGACAATGATTAAGCGAACGCTTACAGGCTGGGTCATGGTGGCCGTTTTTATCGCTCTGTGCCTCTGGATCGTCGATCCGGCGGGAGGCTTCAAGAGTATCAACCTCGGAATCGATCTCCAGGGCGGAACTGAGCTTCAGTACAAGCTGGACCTGAGCAGTGTCAGGGCGGCCTCGGCCGATGTGGCGGAGGAGGTCAAGGACATCATCTCCCGGCGTCTTGATATCTACGGTCTCAAGGAGATCCGTATAGCTATCGAGGGAGAGGATCGGCTCGTAGTTACAATTCCCGGAGGTGCCGGCGCCGATACCNAGTTCATCGAGGATCAGATCGCGACGGCTGGAAGCCTGCAACTGCAGCTGGTTGTGACCGCGCTGGAAAACAATACCGAGGCGAAGAAAGCCGAGTACATCAAGGTAGAACGCGAGTACAAGGTCGCGGATGCGAACTACGTGACGGTCTTGCGCGAGTGGCTGGCGCTCCAGGCTGCTGCTAAAAAGGCCGGAGACGCTTTCACCGAACCCAAGCCGACGCCACCCTCGGAGCCTTCGTACCTGGTGCGGCCAAGCGTGAGGAAAGAGATCGTCAACGGAGAATCGAAGTTGGTCGACGACAGGATAATGGTCCTCTCGAATAAGGCGGGAGACAAGGTTGAGGGAGAGCTTATTGATTCCGCTTCATATTCTCGTGATCCTGACACCATGAGGCCCATGGTGACATTTGGCATGAATGCGCAGGGCTCGATCCAGCTCGGCGAGCTCACAGGCTCCAATCTCAACAGCCCGCTCGCTATCGTACTCGACGACCAGATTCGCTCGTCTCCGGACATCAAGAGCAGGATCTCTTCAAATGGACAGATCACGGGTGATTTCACGGACCAGGAGGTGACCAGTATCGTCACCATCCTGAAGGGGGGAAGCCTGGAGGCCCCGCTCACGCTGATCTCGAGAAATAAGGTCAGCGCTCTGCTTGGAAAGGAAGCTGTTACATCCAGCATCAAGGCCATCCTCATTGGACTCGTCCTGGTCTTCGTCTCGATCGCTATTTTCTACCTGCTTGCCGGCATGGTGGCTAATTTTGCGCTGTCCTTCAATATCCTCGCCGTTCTCGCCTATGTGGCCTGTTTTCGCCAGACCCTGACCCTGCCGGGCGTAGCCGGAATCCTTTTGACCATCGGTATGGCGATCGATGCCAACATCCTGATCTTCGAGAGGGTTCGAGAGGAAAGGGAGCGGGGGAAGACATTGCTGCAGTCACTGACCACGGGCTACCAGCGAGCCTTCTCGGTTATCTTTGACTCGAACCTTACGACCGTTATCACGGGAGTCGTTCTCTTTAATTTCGGAACAGGTCCTGTGAAGGGCTTCGCGATAACCCTGATCGCCGGAATCATCATCAGCTTTGTATCGTCGCTCTTCGTCACGAGACTGATCCTCAGCTGGTTCCTCAACGTCATCCCGGGCATGAAGCTTCGGATGAACCGTGTCTTTGCAACGCCTGCGGTCAAATTCAGCAATATCCAGAAGCCCTTCCTGCTGATCTCCTGCCTGGTCATCGTCGCCTCCTGGATGGTGGTTATCCCAAAGGGGGCGGGTAATTACGGAATTGATTTCAATGGCGGAGCCCGGGTCGGATTTACGCTGAGCGAGGCCAAGCTTCGCTCCGAGGTGGAGGCGATGGTTGCGGAATTTACGAGCGAGACCGCCACGGATGAGAACAAGGAGCTCTTCAAGGACTTCCGTCTGCAGGAGCTCAACTCCGTCAGCGGTGAGCCGGGTAGGAAGTTCATTCTCATGACCAGCATCGACCAGAAGGCTGCCGAGAAGGTTTTGAAAGACGCGGCAGCGCCGAAGGCCGCCGAGGAGGTTTCGAAAGACGCGGCAGCGCTGATGGTCGATAAGGAAGAGCCGATGCCCGCCGAGAAGGTGCGCGAAAAGCTCGAGGCGAAGCTGAAAGAAAAGGGGCTGCTTCTTCCTTCTCCCTTCTCCGTGAATTGGCAAGATACGGGAGCGACCAGCAGTCTTGTGCTGGATGTGAACCTCGAGAGAGTAGGTGAATTTACTCCCGAGAATCTCAAGGAGAAGGTCAATACGGTTCTCGAGTCCGACGACCTGGCAAAGAAGAATGACACCTTCCCCGGCCTGAAGGCGGAGAGCTGTTCGCTGGTGAGTGAAGGGAAGGATTCATCTTCTGTTTCCAGGTACCAGCTGAAGTTTGCGGCCTTCACGCCTTCGCCGACAGCCTCAGCTGCCGGGAAAGGGATGCCGAGCCGGGAGCAGGCCGAGGCCGCCGCCAGCAAGGCTTTCAGTCACGAGTCGATTACGGCTCTATGCAATCTTTCGGAGCCCTTCTCAACGGTGTCAACCGTGGGGGCGACTGTCTCGAGCGACCTCCAGCAGAAGGCTCTTATCGCTTTCTTCATCTCGATTCTCGGTATCGTTTTCTATGTTTCGCTGAGGTTCGAGTTCTACTTTGGGCTGGCGGCAATCGCGGCTCTGGTTCACGACGTTCTGATCAGTGTTGGAGTGATCGCCCTGACGGACAGTTTCTTTCCCGGCAGCTTTACGGTCAAAATCAACCTTCCGGAGGTCGCGGCCCTGCTGACCATCATTGGCTACTCGATCAATGACACGATCGTTGTCTTTGATCGCATTCGTGAAAACCTGAAGATCTACGGCAAGCACAAGCTCACCTTCAAGGAGTGCGTCGATCTCAGTATCAACCAGACCCTGAGCAGGACGCTCCTGACCTCAGCGACCACTCTGATGACGGTTTGTTCGCTTCTTTTCTTAGGTGGAGAGGCCATCAGGGGCTTTGCATTTACCTTCCTGATCGGGCTGATCGCCGGAACCTATTCTTCGGTCTTCGTCGCCAGTCCTATCCTGCTCATGCTTCGTAACAGGGCTTTAGAGCGTAGAGCTAAAGAAGTCACTGCCTGAAAACCCTGATTATTACTGACGAATAAGGGAGGGAGCCGAGTTAACTNGGCTCCCTCCCTTTATTTAGGGATTTCTCTATTGACCTCAAGTTCTGCTAAAGTTTTAATCTGTTTAGACCTCGTCATACGGAGCCTTCAGGGAAGGGAGTTTCCCTCGGCTTGAGGTTTAAGTGTTGTGAAGAGTGCTTTTTAGCGGAAAAGAAGTCGGAGGAAGAGGATGGCCAATAGTACCAAGGTTGCCATCGTAGGGTTGATGATCCTGCTTGTGGTTGTGGTTGCGAAATATGTAAAGACGGGCGCGCCGGTTAATGAGGGGCGAACGGATCCTGTTGTCGCTACGGGCGAACCCGGTGGTGAGAGCGTGGTCTCCGGTAATGCCGAGACCAGGAGAGGGTCCAACAGGTTGCCTCCGCGAAAGCCGTTCTTCCGGACCCCGTCATCTAGCGGGGGAAGGTTTGTACCCATTGGGCGAACCGCTGAGCCGGTCGGCACCTTGCCGCCTGTTGCGGCTGTCCCAATAGTAACAACGGAAAGCAATCCCCAGGGATTGGTGGGGGAGGCGGAAGAGGGAACCCCCGGAGAGGTCGCTGTGGGGACGGGCGTGAGCACTTCACTTCCTCCAGAATCGAATACCCTCATAGAAGAGAGAGCAGCGACAGCCGCTTCACCCGTTGCGGATACCCCGGGCGCGGAAACGATTGCCCGCGGATCCGGGACGACGGTTGAGGCACCGCCAACAAGAACTTTTTCCGCGAATCCTCCTGCGAACAAAACTCGAGTCGCCAAGGTTCCGGGCTATCCAAAGAAGCATACGATCAAGAAGGGTGAGAGCTATTGGGTGCTGGCTACTCAATACTATGGGAAGGGATATCTCCATCCTAGGATTTCCGCGGCCAACAAGGGCGTGCGGTTCGAGCCCGGCAAGGTGGTGGTGATTCCTTCGCCTCCTCCGGAAGCGGTCAAGCAGCCGAAGAAGCAGGTTGCAGGAAAAACGAAAAAGCAGGCGGTTCCAACTCCGCCCAAGGCCGCTGCTGCCGCCACGAAGACTTCACCTAGGGCGTTTTATACGGTAAAGAAGAACGATACTCTCGGCGGGATCGCAAAGAAACTGCTTGGCAGCACCAAGTACAAGGACAGGTTCTATGCGGTCAACAAGAACCTGCACCTTGAGTTCACTGGAGATCTGCTCCAGGTGGGTATGAGCTTGCGGGTGCCGAAGCTATAAGGGAACCCCGGCCGTTCCCCTGCGCCGAAATCGCCCTGCTCCTTTCTTCTTCCGCAACGGGAAGAAGGGGTCTTAGCGGTTTTCGGTCGCGCCCTTTCCATCGAGGAACTCTTCGTCGTTCTTCTTGACGCCGAGAACCTTGCGGAAGACGTTCTGCTTGTAGAAGTCGTCTTCCTTCATAGCGGTGATAGCGCTCAACAGCTTCTTCTGCTGCTCGTCAAGACGCTCGTTCTTGGCCTCCAGCTCGTTTTCAAGGCGACCTAGGCTGCTGTACCTGACGGCGCGCGGCGGAAGGACGAGGAGAGCGACCGTAACCGCAATTAACGCGATGACGGCGAACCAGTACACCTCCCGCCAGAAAACTCTTCCCTTATCCGATCCCATAGACCGCTCCTCCAGCGAGTTTCTCTTCAATTCTCAACAGTTGATTGTATTTTGCTACCCGATCGCTTCGACAGGGGGCGCCTGTCTTGATCAGCCCGGCCTCGGTTGCCACCGCAAGGTCGGCAATGAAGGAGTCTTCAGTCTCACCTGAGCGGTGAGAGATCAGGTTCTTGAAGCCGTTTTCCCTGGCCAGCTCGATTGCATCCAGGGTTTCGGAAACACTACCAATCTGGTTCAGCTTGATCAGGATTGCGTTCGCGGACTTCTCTTCGATGCCTCGCTGCAGGCGCTTGATGTTGGTGACGAAGAGATCATCACCGACCAGGCAGACCCGCTCGCCGAGGGCAGCTGTCATCTTCTGCCAGCCTTCCCAGTCATTTTCATCCAGGGGGTCTTCGATGGAGAAGATGGGGTAGCTGTCGACAAGGTTCGTGTAGAACTCGATCATTTGATCGGCGTCGAGCTTTCGTCCCTCCCCCGTGAGCTCGTATTCCCCGGTCTCCTTGTTAAAGAACTCAGAGGCTGCTACGTCGAGAGAGATCTGGACATCTTCGCCGGCCTTGTAGCCCGCCGCCTCGACAGCCTGCAGGATGATCTTGACAGCGTCTTCATTGGAGCCGAGGTTGGGGGCGAAGCCTCCTTCATCTCCTACCGCGGTGCTGAGGCCGTCGGCCGAGAGAACCGTTTTGAGATGATGGTATATTTCAGACCCCATTCTCATCGCCTCGGTGAAGCTGGCAGCTCCGGAAGGAAGGACCATGAATTCCTGGACATCGACGTTATTGTCGGCGTGCTCGCCGCCGTTGATGATGTTCATCATCGGGCAGGGCAGTCGCGAGGATGATTCGCTGCCGAGGTGTACGTAGAGGGGGAGGCCGCGTGAGGCGGCGGCGGCCCGGGCGGCAGCCATCGAGACACCCAGGATGGCGTTGGCGCCGAGGCGTTTTTTCCCATCGGTCCCATCGAGCTCAAGCATCGTGTCGTCAATCGAGCGTTGATCGACCGCGTCTTTTCCCGCCAGGGCCTGGCTGAGTTCTCCGTTGATGTTGGCTACTGCCTGGAGGACACCTTTACCCATGTAGGTGTCTCCTCCATCGCGGAGCTCGAGAGCTTCATGCTCACCGGTTGACGCCCCCGAGGGAACAGCCGCTCGGCCGGTTGAACCGTCGGCCAGACGAACGTCAGCCTCTACGGTCGGGTTGCCTCTCGAATCGAAAACCTGTCGTCCCTGGACGTGCTCTATTCTGGTATTGCTTTGAGATTCCATAGTGTCTATGCTACTTGGTCGATGTCCTTTAATAGCAACGGCTTGTAACTTAGGCCATTGGGCCTGTCAACCTTGTTTGGCTGGCCTGGGAGGCTGTTGAAGAGCTAAATAGTGCGATTCAGCCATATCCCAAGCTTTCCATTGATATCGTAAACTATTTAATAATAATAATTTAGGTTTTCAGTCGCCGGTTTTCATCGATTTGCAGGTCTGCTGAAACAACTGTTCGAGTTTCTGGCAGCAAATACGAATTTGCCGGTCTACGGAGTATTTGAAAACCAATCCTCATGGAGCACAAGTCCTTTAATGACTGGACCTTCAACCGAGTGTGGATTGATGGGTATTGGGCAGCCAGAGAGTCATCCTGGTGAGTTGCTGAAGTTAGATGAGGCCTATTTTGCTCCCTGGGGGCGTAGCGATATTTTTAAATGGTCTGGGATCAGTACCCTTGCGTTTCTGGGGGGGTTCGCCCTCGCGGTATGGTTTGGCCCCTGGTGGTATATCCTGTGCGGTCTGGCTGTAGGGTTCGGTAGCTTTATGGTGCTGTTTTTCCGCAATCCAAAGCGGACCATTCCAGCAGAGGGCGGAGTGCTTGTTTCACCGGCGGATGGAACCATCTGGGACATTGAGGAGATTGAAGAGAATGACTACATCGGTGGAAGGTGTCTGAGGATTGGGATCTTTCTTTCGGTGTTCAATGTCCATGTTAACCGGGCGCCCTGCGCTGGTGAGATCGAGTGGATCAAGTACAAGGAGGGAGGTTTTGCGGTTGCCTATGATGCGGCTGCGACGCTCTCCAATGAAAGCAACTCGATTGGCATGAGGATCCGAGAGGACGGGGCGCCTGATGTTCCGCTTTTGCTCAGGCAGATTTCTGGAGCGATAGCCAGGCGGATTATCTGCCCTCTTGAAGAGAAGGATCTTGTGGTCAGGGGTGGGTTGATCGGTATGATTAAGTACGGCTCACGCACGGAGGTCATCGTGCCGTTGGCGGCAGGGTTCCAGCCGGCGGTTTCAGTGAAGGACAAGGTCAGCGGGGGTCTTAGCGTTCTTGGAAGGTTCGCGCCTGTAGAAGCCGAGGAAATTACAGAGGATTAGATCCATGGAATTGCGCCGGGGAAGTTTATTCGCCAACCTGCTTACCATCGGCAATGGTATCTGCGGTTTCGCTGCCCTGGTCAAGCTCAGCCAGCTGCAGCTGGCTGAGGACAACTCCCTGGCGAATCCGGAGAACCTGGTTTTTGCCGGCTACCTGATTTTGCTGGGGATGCTCTTCGATGCATTTGACGGCAAGGTTGCCAGGATGGTGAAGGGCGCCACCGAGCTGGGCGCCCAGCTTGATTCACTTTGTGATCTCATTACCTTTGGGCTCGTTCCAGCCTTCATGATTTTTCAGATGCAGCTTGGTACCAGCCCGCGCTGGATGAACGTTGTGTGGTTTTTCTCCCTGGCCTATTTTCTTGGAGCCCTTCTGAGGCTGGCCAGGTTCAACGTCGAGAACTCTCCTGAGGAAGATGCACATCTTTGCTTCAAGGGGCTGCCTTCGCCCGCCGCGGCCGGCTGCGTCGCCTCGCTGGTTATTTTTCAGAACTATGTGTTGAAGGCCGAACAGGCGGAGCTCAAGTGGATCTCAGAGAATCTTTTTTCCATTGAGAGCATGAAGGCATTCGTTACCGCGATCTCCTATATCCTGCCCTTCCTGGGGGTATTCCTGGGCTTCACCATGGTTTCGAGCCGCCTGAAGTTTGAGCATGTCGGTTCCAGGATTTTTGGGAGGTCTCACTCCTGGGAATTCTTTGTCTCCCTCATCTTCGCCGCCCTGCTATTGGCGATTGTTCCCGAGGTGTTCCTTCCCCTGGCTTTTATCGGGTACCTCGTATGGACACCCGTTATGTTCCTGTTTCGCCTGGTCTTTTTTGGCAGGGGAAGCTCCCAGGCGGATGAGGAGGAGCCGCAGGTATTGCAGCGGAGCTGAAGCATTATGGCCGAAGAAACGCTGCTGCCTGGTGGTAAGGTCTCGGTTCTGCTTGGCCTTGGATCCAACCTGGGCGGCCGTCGTAAATTCATCGAGAAGGCGGCCCGCCTGATCGATGAGATCGAGGGAGTAGAGTTGAAGAGCATCTCTTCATTGATTGAGACCGAGCCTGTGGGGGGGCCGCCACAGGGTAGGTATCTGAATGGGGCGGCGGAGCTGGAGACTGCCCTCGAACCGCGAGACCTCCTGGCTCGTCTCCAGGGGGTCGAGGCCGAGCTCGGGCGCGTAAGAAAGGTTCTCAATGGTCCGCGTAATATTGA
>PAOC01000055.1 GCA_002708465.1 Planctomycetota bacterium | reverse complement strand
TGCTGTGCCAGTCGTGGGTTCTCCAATTGTCCCTGGTGGCGTAGGAACGCACCACCAGGGTGTCGTTCTCCGCCCCTGGGCGGTCGAGTAGTTCGACATAGAGCACCCCATGAGCGAGGCCTGTTCCCTTGCCGGGGTTGTTGCGCGCGGTTCTTGCCGCGCCGGAATCATCCGGGTTGAAGAGGTCGAGTCCATCCTTGAGCTTTGGCGCGAACTGCTTTCCGTTCCAGCGGTTGCGGCTTGGTGGTGAGCCATGCGTATGTCCGTGGAACATGGCGACCACATTGTAGGCGTTGATCGTCTTCCAGAACTCGGCCAGGTCTTCCTTTGGCCAGTCGTATTCCGCGATGAAAGGAGGCAGGTGGAAGCTCAGGATGACCGGCCTTCCCGAGGCGCCGACTCTTTTTCCGAGGTCTTCTTTCAGGAATTCGAGGCTCGATCGCGGTGAGTAGTGATGCCCCTCGCGCTTCTTCTCTCCCTCGCCGACAAAGATCCCGAGATTTACGAGGTGCAATGGTCCCCAGTCCCAGGAGTAGTGCAGTCCGTTGGTTGAGCGTGAGCTGACCCCGGGGCGTTCCTTGTTCCTCGAGATGATTCCCTCGATAACGAAGGTGTCTCCCTGGGGGCCATCATGGTTACCGTGCAATTCGTAGACCGGCCAGGGCAGCCGGCCATCTCCGCCCTTGAGGCCATAGTCGGCCTGGAATCTTTTCCACTCAAAACGCTGCATGGGGGGGTAGTTTCCTCCACGCTTGTCGAGCGATTCGATCAGGTCTCCGGTGACCAGGATGCCCAGGATGTCGCCTGAGACCTTACCGCCCCCTAACTTCTTGGAGATGGTCTTACCCTGGAATTTATTCATCAGCTTGATGAACCGGCTGTTGGCGATCTCGGCGTAGGGGTCGAGCTTCATCGGAGCGGCGGAATTCTCAGCCAGGTACTGGCAGTCCCCGGAGACGATGAACGCGTATCGGTCTTCGGCGCGGCTGGTGGTGGTGGCGAAGAGAACCATGAGGAGCGCGAGGAGGATCGCTCTGTTGTTTTGAGGGGTCATCTAATTTCCTTTATTGCCGGGGACGCCTGGGACAGGTGAATCCTGGCTCGCCTGTTGTTTGAACCACGCCGTCCAGCGAGCCTTGAGTCCGGCGGCGATTTCGGGTTCTTTCTGTGAGAGGTTTCGCAACTCGGTGGGATCTTTGCTGAGGTCGTAGAGTTCCCATTGTTTTTTTTTCCTGTCCTGTACGAGCTTCCATTTTCCCTCGCGGATGGCGCGGCCCTTGTTGTGGGAGAAATAGATGGAGTCATGGCCCTGCCGCTTCTTTCCCCGGAAAACACCGGCCAGGGAGCGGCCGTTAATCTCGATGCGGTGCGAACCCCCTGAGCTCGCCGGCAGCCGGNCNCCGGTGATTTCGACCAGGGTNGGCAGGATGTCGACGAGATGGGCGACCTCCCCGGTCAGTCCGCCCCGGCTCGAGATCCCCCTGGGCCAGTGCGCGATGAGCGGAGTTCGGATTCCACCCTCGTGGTCGAATTGCTTGAACATCCTGTAGGGCGTATTCGAGACGTTGGCCCAGCCGTAGCCGTAGCTCTGGTAGGTGATTTCCGGCCCGGGCATGAGGCCAGGTATGTTGCCGGGCTTCATCTTTCGGCCGTCCCGGGTTTTCTCTGGCAGGTAGGAGCCCCTGCGGGTTTTGCCGTACTCGACGTGGCAGCCGCCGTTGTCGGTCATGTAGAGAATGAGGGTGTTGTCGAAATTCCCCCGGCGCTCGAGAGCCTCGACGATGCGCCCGATTCCCGCGTCCATGCTCGTGATCTGGGCCGCGTAGACCTCCATGCGTCTCTGTTGCCAGTCTTTGTGCTGGGCCTCCTCCCAGGGAGGAACGTTCGGGTGGCGTGGCGAGAGGGGCGTGTTGGCGGAGATGATGCCGAGCTTCTTCATTCGCTGGTGGCGCTCCTTGCGCAGCTTGTCCCAGCCCTTCGCGTACTTCCCCTTGTAGCGGGCGATATCTTCGGGCCTGGCGTGAAGCGGCCAGTGGGCCGCCGTGTAGGCGACATAGAGAAGAAGGGGCTTCTTCCGGTCGGCCTTCTCAATGTACTCGACGGCATTGTCGCTGATGGCGTCGGTTATGTAGTAGTCAGCAGGAAGGTCTCGCACCTTGATGGGAATCTTGTCGCGCATCAGGCTGGCCGGAGCGAAGAAGCTGGAGGCGCCATCGATAATTCCATAGAAGCTGTCAAAGCCGCGGTCGGTTGGCGAGCTCTTCTGGCGGGGCCAGCCGAGATGCCACTTGCCGGACATTAGCGTTGAGTAGCCGCCGTCCCTGAGAATCTCCGGGATGGTGACGCATCGGGGGTGGAGNCCCTTTTGGTGGAAGGAGGTCAGGTGCCANACCCCGGTCAGCATCGCGGCCCTCGATACCCAGCACATGTTCTCGCTGTAGAAGTTGGTGAAGCGCAGCCCGCCGGNCGCCAGCTTATCGAGGTGCGGGGTCTCGATCTCGCCTCCATAGCAGCCCAGGTCTGAGTAGCCCATGTCATCTGTCATCACCAGGACGATGTCGGGTGGGCTCTCTCCCCGGCAGGGCGACTGCGCGAGCGCAATCACTGCAATGAGCAGTGCGTGGATGTTAATTCGGGGCATGTGTCTTCAGGGGGTTGGTCGNGTTTGATGTCCGGCCCCATTGTAGTCCAGCGGCGCCTCGGGAAAAAGAACCCCCGGCGCCTCCCCCATTGTTCATTCTTGCTTTTTGACGGCCCGGGATTGAGAGTGACCTCTTCTTCGCGAAAGGTACGGGTTGCGAGATGGCTGATTTTGATACCATTGTCATCGGTTCGGGAGCCGGTGGGCTCACAGCCGCCGTTGCCCTGGCCAACGCGGGGCAGAAGGTGCTTGTTCTCGAGCAGCANTATCTCCCGGGAGGATGGACCCACTCCTTTCCCCTGCACGGCCACCTGTTCAGCCCGGGGGTGCACTATCTCGGCGAGCTTCAGCCCGGCGGGATGATGCGGGGGTTTTTCGAGGGTCTCGGGATGGGGGGGGAGCTCGAGTTTTACGAGCTCAATCCGGATGGGGTCGATCACGTGATNGTCGGTGATGAGCGGTTCGATATCCCGGCCTGCGTGGACACCTTCGAGGCGCGTCTCGTGGAGCGTTTTCCAGAAGAAGAGCGGGGCATACGGAGCTATTTCAGGTTTGCCCGGAAGATTGCCGCTGAGCTGCGGCGCCTTACCAATCTCAGNGGAGGGCTGCTTTCTGTTCTGAAGCTGCCGTTTCTCGCGCCTCGAACGGCCCTTTTTGGACTGCGTCCGATTGGGAAGATCATCCGCAGGCATTGCAGGGATCCTTTCCTGAGAACGATCCTGGAGGTNCGGGCCGGGGATCATGGGGTGGACCCGCTGCGGGTTCCCTGNGCGCAGCATCTCGGCGTCGAGTCGCATTACTGGAACGGAGGCTGGTATCCAAAAGGCGGTGGGGCCGCTTTGCCGAAGGCCTACCTGAAGCAACTGCGGGCNGGNGNNGGAGAAATCCGCCTGCGGTCAAGGGTGGAGAAGATTCTTATCGAGNAAGGCCGNGCGGTGGGGGTTGTTCTCGAAGATGGAGCAGAGCTGCGNGCCNGCAATATTCTCTCCAATGCCGACTCCGANGTCACCTATCGNACCCTGGTGGGGGAGGANCACCTCTCCGCCGGTCTCCGGAAAAGACTCGCCAGGACAGAATACTCCATCTCGGCAGTGAGCCTCTTCATGGCATCCCGGCTCGATCCGAGGGCCGCGGGGCTGGACTCGGGAAACTACTGGATCTGTTCGGAGCCGGATGTTTCCGCCACCTATGACTACGCCTTGAAGAAGAACCTCGATGACGAAGGAGTGCCGCCCGGGCTCTTCCTTACAGTGACCAGCCTGAAAGATCCGGGGAAACTGCAGGATGGGATCCACACGATGGAGGCCTTCTCGCTGGTGTCCTACGACGCCTTTGAGGGCTGGAGCCGGGGCGCTACGGGAGAGCGGGGCGGGGACTACGAGAAGTTCAAGGAGATCCTCAAGGACAGGATGCTCGCCGGGCTGGAGCGAGTGGTTCCGGGGCTCCGCGACAGCCTGGAGTTTTGTGATGTGGGCTCCCCCCTGACCAATGATCATTACGTCAATGCTTTTCGGGGTAATGCCTACGGTACGGCAAAGGTAGCCGGCCAGATCGGCCCCTTCTCGTTTCCATTGAAGACCGAGATCCCGGGCCTCTATCATTGCGGGGCTTCGACGGTTTCCCACGGGGTCATGGGGGTGATGATCAGCGGCCTGGAGGCTGCCGCGAAAATCCTCGGTCGCCCCTCCTCCTCCCTCCTCAACACCGCTGGCGGGACGATCACGCTGCGTTCGGCTGAGGAGGAGACGCGGGCTCCGGCCTGAACTTTAAGGCCGTGGTCTGAGTTGACAGCTTTCCGCCTTCCTGTGACCATAGATCTTCCCGATGGAGTAACCGCAGGCGATGTGAATGGAACATCTTATGAGAATCGTAAAACTGGCGCTGGTTTTGGCTTTGCTGTGTCCGGTCTTTCCGGGCCTCGCGCGCTCGGCGGATGTCGATGTCGAGAAGCTGTCCGCCTACATCTCGAAGGCCCGTGAGGATTGGGCGGTCCCGGGGCTGGCTGTCGCTGTCGTGAAGGATGGCAAGGTCGCTCTCGCCCGCGGATACGGAGTCCGGGAGCTTGGCGGCGACAAGGCCGTAGATGCTGACACCCTCTTCGCTATCGCCTCCAACAGCAAGGCCTTCACCTCCGCCGCTATTGCGACCCTGGTCGAGGATGGGAAGCTTGGCTGGAATGACCGGGTTAAAAAGCACCTGCCGTGGTTCCAGCTCTACGACCGCTACGTGACCGAGGAGCTGCGGGTTTTCGAGTTGCTCTGCCATCGCAGCGGCCTCGGAACCTTTAGCGGCGACCTGCTCTGGTACGGTACCGGCTACAGCTCGGAGGAGGTTGTCCGCAGGGCGCGATTCCTCGAGCCAAAGGGGATCTTCCGTTCGGATTTCGGTTATTCCAATCTCATGTTTATCGCAGCCGGTGAGGTTCTGAAGGCGGTCAGCGGGAAGCCCTGGGCGGAATATGTCGAGGAGAGGTTCTTTGCTCCACTTGGAATGAAGCGCACGCGTGCCACTGTCCGGGGACTGGACCGGGTTGAGAACGTCGCGACTCCGCACGGGGAATCCGGGGGCCGCCTGGTAACCTTTCCCTGGGTCAGCTGGGACAGCATGGGCGCCGCCGGCGGGGTCATCTCATCTGTAAGAGACATGTCCCTCTGGGTTCGGATGCAGCTCGGCCAGGGGCATTGGGACGGGAGACAGTATTTTTCCAGGGAGTCGTCGCGGAAGATGTGGAAGCCTCATATCCTGACGGGAGTCAGCGTCTCCGATCGCAAGAGGTATCCATCGACGCACTTCAAGGCCTACGCTCTCGGCTGGGGGGTGAAAGACTACCTGGGCAGAAAGCTGGTTCGTCACGGGGGAGCCTATGACGGCATGTATTCGGGAGTCATGATGGTTCCCGAAGAGCGGCTTGGTGTTGTCGTATTGACCAACAGCATGACCGGGATCGCTCACGCGCTCACGCTCCGGATCCTGGATGCCTACCTCGGCGGCAAGGAGCGTGACTGGTCGTTGGAGTTCCTGCCGCGTGAGAAGCGCGGGCGTCGGCGGAAGATCGAGATACAGGAGGCTCTGGTGAGGGGACGGGTCAAGGGCACGAAGCCGTCCCTGGGCCTTGCGGCCTACGGGGGAACCTATGGCGGGCCGCTCTATGGAGATGCTTCCATCAAGCTCGAGGAGGGCAGCCTGGTGCTGCGTCTCGCGCCCGCCCCTGGTCTTGTCGCTGACCTGGAGCATCTTCACTACGACACCTTTCTGCTCACCTGGCGGAAAAAATTTCCATGGTTTGGCAGGGGAACCTGTCGATTTCTTGTCGACAAGAGCGGGAGAGTTGAGGAGTTCAAGCTGGATGTTCCCAACGATGATTTCTGGTTTACTGAATTAGAGTTCAGGCGCAGGTGAATTTTTAACGGCCCCTGTCGGCCCTGGCTTTGTTAGTTTGTTCATGAAGCTCCGGTTCTTTTCGGTGATCGAGGTCTCCATATGGCGTTAAAAAAGAAGCTGACGGTTCGAAAGGCTATCACCTTTGTGATGATCTCGATCCTGCTGGTGTCTCTCGTCACCTGGTATTCCACGCGTGAGACCCTGCCGGGACGGGTTCGAATCGCCACGGGTCCAACCGGGGGGCTGTACCATGATTTCACATTGAGGATCAAGAAACTGCTCGAGGATCGTTTTCCGCTCGAGGTCGAGTTGATCTCCACTTCGGGATCAAACAGTAACCGCCAGCGGCTGCTTGGCGAGGGCGGAGCCGGGCTCGTAGACCTGGCCGTTGTCCAGGACGGGGCTGTCTCGATGAAGGATCTCTTCGTGGTCACGCCGATCTACAAGGAGCTCGTGCACGTCATCGTCAGGAAGGGGCGCGGGATGGATTCAATCCCGGACATCGATGGCAGGCGGGTCGCGGTCGGACTCGAAGGCTCCGGGATGCAGGTCAGCGCCGCTAAAGTTCTTAATCATTACCAGCTCAAGGTGGAGCGCAGGTCGGTATCTTTCAGGGATCTGCTGACGGATGAGACGCTTGACGCGGCCATCGTGACGAGCGGAGTCTTCAGCGCCGATCTGCGCGAGGTGCTGATAGATGAACGGTTTGTCCTGCTGCCGGTGGAGGACGCCGTCGCCTTCGAGGTGAAGCATTTCTTNTTCCAGTCGGCGACGATACCGGTGGGTCTCTATTCAGAGAAGCCCTATTCGACTCCGTCGGAGGAGTTGAAGACCATCTCCACCACGGCATCGGTTGTCGTCGGACAGGATGCGAATGAGCAGCTCATCGAGGCGATCCTTGGCACCATCTATGANAGCGAGCTGCGCCAGGAATTCCCTCTCCTGATGGACAGGGACGAGGCCGCGGAATTGTCCACGCTGCGGCTGCACCCGGCTTCGAGAAAGTATTTCTTTCCGCAGGATGACATCGGGGAGATTGCGACCCTGCTTGAATCCATCTCGGCCGCCAANGANCTCCTGCTGGCGTTCGCNGCCGGCCTCTATCTNATCTGGGNCCGNCTGAAGCGGCGAAAAGAGAAAGAGGATGAGCTTCTCTACGTTGCGCANCGTGAGAACCTTGACCAGTTCCTCGATAGAACCCTGACGATCGAGANGCAACAGATGGANCTCACGGATGTCGCATCCCTCGAGTCGTGTCTCGACAGNGTGACCTTGATCAAGCTCGAGGCTCTTGGGGAGCTGACGCACCAGGATCTTCGGAGCAANCAGGCCTTCACGATTTTTCTCATGCAATGCGCTAACCTGATCAACAAGATCCAGCGGCGAATCGACCAGGCTCACAGGATGGAGAGCCGAGGNGGGAAGAACGCCTGAGAGCCTCCGTCGGCGTTCAGCGCCGCGCCGGTTTTTGAGTCGTGTGTTTCTCGATGAAGGCCAGCATGGCCAGCAGTCCGGGGTCGCCCTCTTTTGAGAGGTTGGGGCGGATCGTGTTGTGAGTGCGGTCGGCNAGGATCTGCATATTCACATCCNGGTGGCCGGTCTTCTTGAGGGCTTCGTAAGCCTGGCGGTTCTGGCGCGCGCGTTCGGGCGTCTCTCCGTCGGCGAAGAGAATAAGGANCGGTGGAGCGTCCTTTCGTACCCAGGTGAGCGGGGAGGCCTTCTTCATGACCTCGGGAGAGTCATCCCATACCTTGCCCCGGCGAAGCGGACCGGTGCGGGTTACGTCCATGAGACCGCTGATGGGGATGGAGCCCCGGATGTTCGAGCNCTTGAGNCCCTGCTTGAGGAGGAATCGCTCATCGAGGGTAAGGAGCATGGTCAGGTGCCCACCGGAGGATCCGCCGGCAATGAAGATCTTCGCCCTGTCCGCTCCGTGGGAGGCGATATTGTCCCAGGTCCAGCGGAAGGCCCTGGCGGCATCTTCGATGTGGGCAGGGTACCTTACTGCGGGTGAAAGACGGTAGTTGGGGGCGACGACGGCGATCCCGTGCAGGGCGAAGCGCCGGCCGACCTGGTCGAGCTTGGATTTGTCGCCCGCCTGCAGGCCGCCGCCGTGAAGGAAGATGAGCACCGGGAAGTTCTTCGCCTTCGCAGGCAGGTAGAGGTCGAGCTTGCCCAGGCCGTTCTCATACCCCTTGCCGCTTGCGTACTCGATATCTTTCCTGATGGTGACTTTGCCGCCGGTCTCCACTACCCCCGGTGAGGATTTCCCTCCCTTTTTAGACAGCAGGTAGACCCGTAATTCCAGCGCATCGAGGGCGTTGTCGTTGTTGAGATCAAATTCCGCCAGGATCTTCGTCCTGGCGCCAGGGGGCAGCTCCTTAGCGGAGAGTTTTCCATCTCCATTTTTATCGAGGGAGGCAACCTTCGCGGGGAGCTTGTCGCCGCTCCCCTTTCCTTGCGCCTGGAGATACGAATTCGCGGCGGACAGGGTTATTACGCAGATCAGGAGGGTNGAGNTNTTCATGGTATGGCCAGGCGCATTGTACCGCCTGGGAATGTCCGAATCGATGGGGATGGTAGGATAGGGGGCGAAGTTCCATTGGGTCCAGGCCGCGGGACTTGTCGACTTGCGCTGGTTCCTGGTGGAGAATAGTCCCGGGTTGTATCTTGTCGCAGGAGGCTTCTTTTGAGCTGCAGGGTTCTGTATTTTATCTTGCCGGCTGTTCTCGGTTTTTACGCAACGCTCGTCGCTGCTGATCCTGGCGGCGTGATCAGCGTGAATTTTTCTATTGGTGATTCGACCTCCCTCGCCTCCGCTTCAGTGGAGGGAGCTGTCGCTTCCCGGCACTGGAACAACGCCATCAGTCCACCCAGGAGGGCCGGAAGCGGAATCCTCGGAAACCTGCTCGACAGCTCGGGGGC
Source organism: Planctomycetota bacterium (assembly GCA_002708465.1). The sequence goes on along the minus strand of PAOC01000055.1, from coordinate 9,349 downwards.
GGCATCGGGAGTTTCCTTTGCGTTCCAGGCGGCCTACGTCAACTCCAACGGGAATGGGAGAAACGGCAGGATGATGGATGCCTGGGCCGCCAATGGGGCGGGTGATTCCCCCAACTCCTTCTCTTTCCGAGGTGTCCCGCCGAGCTTCACAGATGGAGGCTACGATGTCTATGTCTACTACGATCCACAGACGGTGGGAGGTCTTTTTCGTTTCGCGATCGGTGAAGATGTCGTCTTCGGGAGCGAGCCGGCGCGGGGGCAGTTCGATGGACACTTCGTTGAAGCTCGCGGAAGCACCGTCGCCAATGCCTCCATCGGAAATTACGTGGTCTTTCGAGAGCTCACCGCCGGTTCGTTTGACCTGATCGTATCCGCACGTTCAGGTCGCGGCGCGGTCAACGGGATCCAGCTCGTCTCCCGCGCCCGGGCCCAGGCGCCGGCCGCCTTGCCCAACGTCGTATTCATCCTGGCGGATGATTTCGGCTGGACCGATATCCGCAGCTGGGGGTCCGATTATTACCTGACGCCTCATCTCGACAGGCTCTCGGAGCAGGGGATGCGTTTTCCACAGGCCTACGCCTTTCCCAATTGCATGCCTTTCAGGGCGGCTCTCATGAGCGGACAGTACGCTCCAAGAACGGGTGTCTACACGGTGAACAACGGCAATCGCGGCAACGCGGCCAACCGTCTGCTCAATGCCGCGCCCAACCGGCTTTCGCTGGATTTTGAGCTCGTGACCCTGGCTGAGTCCATGAGGCTCGCGGGCTACGCTACGGGACATTTCGGAAAGTGGCATATGGGGGGTGAAAATGAAGGCGGCTATCCAACAGCCCAGGGCTTCGAGGTCAACTACGGCGGAGCTGACAGGGGGGTGCCTCCAGCGAGAAACGGCAGCGCCAATTATTTCTCCGATGCGAACGGCGCCTTCGCGGTTCCCCACCTTGAAGCCAACGGAATAGCCAACCAATACGTCACGGACCGATTGACCACAGAGGCGCTCGACTGGCTGGAGTCAGAGAAGGATCGTCCTTTTTTCCTCTATTTTTCTCATTTCTCCGTCCATCTTCCCAAGCAGGCGAAGGCGGAGGACATCGCGCTTTTCAACAGGCTGCCTCGGGGTGAGCGGCACAACGATCCTGTCTACGCCGCCATGATCAAGGCGATGGACGACAGCATCGGGGCGGTGGTGGATTATCTCGAGACGACCGATTCCGTCCGCTCTCCCGGGCGGAAGCTCATCGATAACACCATGGTTATCTTCTACTCCGACAACGGAGGGGTAGGCGGCTATTCCGATATCGGTATCAGGGGCGCCACAGAGGTTACCCGCCAGGCTCCCCTGAAATCAGGCAAGGGCTCTCTTTACGAGGGCGGCGTCCGGGTACCTTTCATGATTCGCTGGGATGGGCATGTCCCGGCCGGGACAGTGAACGAGACCCCGGTCGCCCCGATCGACTGGTATCCGACCTTCCTCGCCCTCGCAGGTGTTGAGGCGCCGCAGGGGCATGTTCTCGATGGTGAAAACCTGTTGCCGCTATTCAGGGATCCGGGGGCCAGCCTGGAACAACGCCCCCTCTTCTGGCATTTTCCCTGCTATACCCAGGCATCGACGCAGCTTGGAACCTGGCGTTCAAAACCCTGTTCGATCATCCGCCGCGGGGATTGGAAGCTTCATTACTACTACGAAGAGGAACGCTACGAGCTCTACGACCTGGCCGGAGATATCGGCGAGACGACAAACCTTGCGGAGACCCGTTCTGAGATCCAGCAGGATCTGGCCCGCCAGCTGAGGGCCTGGCTGGTGGAGACCGGCGCCGACCTGCCGACCGTCAGGACGACGGGAAGAACCGTCGGCTTGCCACCGGTGAATGGACCATTCCTGGTTCGCGGTGATTGCGACAGCAGCGGAGAGGTGAACATCACCGACCCGATCTGTGTCCTGGAACACCTTTTTTCAGANTCCTTCGGACAGGTATGTTTCAGGTCGGCGGACGCGGATGGNAACGGCGATCTGAACATCACCGACCCGATCTTCCTGCTCAACTACCTTTTTCTTGGCGGGGCGCCGCCACCTGAGCCATTCCCCGAGTGCGGTCCGTTTTCCGCCGNGCCTCTTCCGGGCGAGAGCTGCGAAACCGCCTGTCCCTGAGCCTGTCGGTCAGGCCTCTACTGGAAACGGATGGAGTAGAGATCTGCATCCTTGAGCGAGAAGCGCAGGCGAATCGGTCTTCCCGCGAGTGGCCGTACGTCGGGTCCGTTTTTCCATTCGACCGCCCGCTCGATGAAATCTCCGATGAACTCACGTGAATCCGCCAGGCTGTAGCCGGGAAGGGGCTTGCCTGTTTTACCAAGGAGCTCAACCCTCAGGCTCCCGGCGGCGCCGGTTGCGCAGTTGACCAGCAACCGGCAGGATGAGGGATCTTTGCCTGCTGCGGGCTGGAAGGTCAGCAGACGGGTGGTCATCTCTCCGCCGGCGTAGGGGCCGTTGACCGATACGAAGCCATCGCTGCGCAGGGTGTAGCGCACCAGCCTGGCGGTGGGCTGTCCGTAGTTTTTCTGGATGTGCATGGCGAGCCGCCCGCCCGGCATACCGACGATTCCAAGCGCGGGATAGTTCGTTCGTGAGACCCAGTTCTCGAGGCCCGGCCCCGGCCGGATGAAGGCATCCATGAAGGTGCGGGAGTAGAGCGTACCGCCGCGCGTGCTCATCAGGACCGCGTCGGANCAGTCGCNGAAGTAGCCCGGGTCGACATCGATCGCCTTCGCCTGGGCGGGGCTGAGGACCCTTCGGCCGGGCATGAAGCGCGCCGCCACCGACAGGTAGATGTGGGGNGCGCGAAAATAGGGCTGGGTCTGGTTGGTGTAGAGGTGCTCACGNGGGGTTCCCCCGTAGCTCATGGCCNTTGGCTCGCTCCAGCTGAGGAAATCCTTCGAGGTCACCCTGCTGATGCTCCTGAAGCCGCTCCAGGGTGTCGGTCCATCCCATGTCCTGAAATAACAAAGGTAGAGCCCCTCGCTTTCAGACCAGAAGGAAACATTCTGGGAATCAAAGGCGCCCTTGGAGATGACGGCCTTCGGCCGCGCCCTCTTCCAGTGGATTCCATCGGCGGAGACAAAGGCCACCAGCCCCGANCTCGATGTGCCGGCGAGGGCCTTGTATCTCGCCGCCGGCAGGGCGGCCGGATTGGTGTCGAGGAAGGGAGAGAAATTGTGAGAGCAGGGAGCCTCGTTTTTCAGGATCACGTTGTTCTTCGCCGAGCCGTTGATCTTGTGGATTCCCAGCTCAGGTTTTTTCCACTGGAGCCCATCGGCGCTCTCGGCGTAGCAGGTGCTCTCTATATTGGAGCCGTCGCCTCCCGCGCTCGGCAGGCCGCGGTAGTACATGCGGAAGACACCTGTGTCTTTGAGGACGGTTACATAGCCGGAGAAGCGTCCCTCCCAGGGCTTGTCGAAAACGAGCGCGGTGCCCTCGAGGCGAGGGTGATGGAGCTTGAGGGATGTTCCCTTGAGCTGATGGATGAGGTGTCCATCGACAAAGAGCTCGCGGCGGGAGCCAAGGGGCACAGCGACCTCTTCAGCCGGACCCGGGCTGGGAATGATGGTCGCGATGGCGGCGAAGAAGAGGATGCGGAGTGATTCTCTGCGCATGGGAACTTCCGGTTGAATTGGTGCTGTCGTGTGCGGAGGAATCAGCGTCCCGGGCCAACGCGAAGACTATCGAGGAAATTGGTGATATCCCGGTCAAGGTTCTCCGCCAGGCGGCGGTTGGAGCAGATGAAATCGCTGAAGTTTGTCGTGTCCCATCTGAAGTTGCCGATTCGGCAGGGATCGATGGCGATGCAGTCGCAGATTTCGTGGCGCTCGAGATAAACCCCGAGGTTTCCGAAGAGCGCGAGCATCTCGGCGACCTCGTCTCCCTCGAGGTCGCGCGGGGCAAGCTCCTCGATGGTCGCGCATTCGACGTTGCCGATGAAGTCGAAAAGGCATTTGTCGCCTGGGCCGCCGATTACCAGGGTCGAGAGCTCGAGGCGGTAGTCGCCGTTTTCCTGGTGGGTGATCGTGGCTTCAAACACGTCGCCGATCTGCGGGCAGAACCCAAGGCCGGGGCTGTAGGTGAGCCGGAACTGGTCAAAGTCCGAGAGATCCCGGTTCAGCAGCTGGGGGCCGCAGCTGCCGATGTCCTCGCAGTTGAGGTCGTCCATTGGCCGGGTGTCATCCCCGCACTCCCACGGGCCCGGGGCGGGAGGGGGTGCGCCGCCTACAAAAAGGAATTGGAAGGTGTAGACCGCGTCGCTCAGGTCGATCGTACCAGTGTCATTCGCATCGGCGGCATCTTCACAGCCCGGGCGTCCTGTGCCGGCAAAAAGATAGGTGAGAGTGGCGATTCCGTCGCTCAGGTCGACATTGCCGTCACCATTCGTGTCGCCTCGGCGAAACCCGTTACACATGCCTCCGAAGCCTCCAAGGCAGATTGTTGCCGGCAGTGTGACCAGGCAGATCACCAGGAATGTATTTTTTATCAAGAGAGCGCTCCGAAAAGTTGACTGGTTCGATGACTGGTGCCGGCCAGCGTATCCTGTACTTACGGCTATTTTACCTTTCGTTGTCCGAATAAACAGAAAATGTCCACCGCGGCGGCGTTTGGCCGGTGTGGTGGCGGTGGGTTCGACAGCTTACAACCCGGCTGGGCGGCGGGCGTTGTCGTTGCCGCCACGGCGATCATTCCGAGCGCATGGCAGGGAAAGATTCGGCTGCGGAGCACTACAGCTGGTCAGCGGTTCGAGGCGTCTCGAAGGCTCTCGAGGAAGTCCAGAATAACCNCCGCGAGATCTCTGCCCAGGCGCCGGTCAGAGCACATGAAGTCGCTCAAGCTTGTTTCATCCCACCTGAAGTTGCCGATGCGGCAGGGATCAATGGCTATGCAGTTGCAGATTTGATGGGGCTCATGATAGACGTCCATGTTGGTGAAGAGCCCCAGCATCTCGGCGATCTCGTCATTGCCCAGGCTGCGAGGCTCGAGCTCTACAACCCTGGCGCACGGTACATTGCCGATGATGTCGGGCAGGCATTCATCCCCCGGCTCGCCGGCGATGAGAATGGAGAGCTCCAGGCTGTAGCTCCCGTCATCCTCGTGAGTGATCGAGGCCTCGAAGACCTTCCCGATTTGCGGGCAGAAGCCAAGGCCGGGGCTGAAGGACAGGCTGAACCGGTCAAAGCCGGAAGCGTCCGCGCTTAAGAGCTCAGGGTCGCAAGATCCAATGTCCTGGCAGCCAAGGCCATCGGGAGCCCGGGTGTCATCTCCGCAGTCCCAGGGCCCGGGCGCTGGGGGGGGCTCTCCGCCGGTAAAGAGATAAAGGAAGGTGAAGATCGCATCGCTCAGGTTGACAGCGCCTGAGTCGTCAGCGTCTGCCGCATCTTCGCAGGAGGGATCTTCACCGCCGGCGAAGAGGTAGGTCAGCGTGGTGATCCCATCGCTGAGGTCAACATTCCCATCTCCGTTTGTGTCACCGCGCCGAAAACCTACAAAGCCTGCAAGGCAGGGAGTGGCAGGGAGCGCCGCCACGCAGATTGCCAGTAATAATGTTTTGAGCAAGACCACACTCCTTGGTTGTTACCTCACCGCCACCCGCTACCAACCCGACACCCGCTATTTTAACCTTTGCACTCGAGATAAAAAATAAATGTCTTCGGGAAGCTCGGATTACCGCGTGCGGCTACCTGTTTCTCACGCTGGGGCTTCAGAGACCTTTATCCCGGAAGGGGCTCTTTTGCCCGGGTTGGTTGGGCCTGAACGGGAGGTAGAGCAGGAAGCTGACCGCGACCACCATGGTGATCATGCCGATCACATACCAGGGCCAGCCTCCAATGATCAGCGGGTTCGCTACGTGCGGCGGTTCGCAGAGGAAAATATAGTTGGTTCCAAAGGTCCAGTTGAACAGGCCTATGCTCAGCAGCAGCGGTTGTCCAATGAGGGAGATCTTCCACCAGGAGCCGGGGCCGGGTCGCATGCCGACAATAAATGTCAGGTAACAGGCGGCCGCGAGAATTCCTCCATGTCCGATGTAGTAATTGAGGAAGATGAGGGTCTCGCTGCCGAGGGTTCCATCCGGGTTCACCACCCCCGTGGTCAGGGTGAATTCCGGGGTGGCCAGGGAGACGAGGGCNCCGGGGATCCCCCAGTAGAAAAGGCATTCGTAGACTTTCTGGTTTCTCCAGATGAGGGCCATCCAGGAGAAGATGGCCGTCAGGTCGCACAGGTGAAGAGGCAGGCTCTCATTGATATTCCAGAGGCCTCTGCTGGCGAGCCAGAGCTGGACCAGGGGCTCTGGAGCGAGCAGGAGGATTCCGAGGGCCAGGGCCAGGTTCTCCCGCCCTTTTTTCTCCAGCCGGGAGCCGAGCAGGACGATTCCCGCGATCAGGGCGATGGAGGCGCCTCCCGCCTTCCACCAGAGTGGAGTCAGGGGCGCAAGGGTTTCTGGTGTCACGATTTCCTGCATTTCTCAGGCGTTCTGTTATGGTTCTGTTGCTCTGAGTTGGTCATTGCACGAGCAGTATAGCCAATAATTCCGGCGCTATTGCCCGGCCCTCCGGATTTCTTTCCTTCTTCGCCCGTATACTTTTACAATGATGATGATTTGATGTACCTAATATCGCGGTGGAACGAAGACTTGAAGATCTCCTGGTTTACCACGATTCTCCTGGCCGCGGGGCTTATGGCAGGGCTTTTCGGTTGTGGCTCTGACGAATCGGAATACACGGCCGGGGGTACTCCACGTGATTTTTCCGGTGATATCGAGAGGGGCCCGCAGCTGGCCCTTGCTTCAACCCGATCGATGACGATTGCCTGGCGGTCTTTCGAGTCGACAGAACCCGCGGTCGTCTACTGGGCCGAGAACGGGCTTCCCTCCACCCGTACGGGTGATCGCCCCGGAACCGAGCATGTTATTGAGCTGGATGGCCTCTTGCCGGACACCGCCTATTTTTACCATCTCCAGCATGGCGGCCGGTCGGTTGGCGAGGTCCACAATTTCTGGACGGCTGCGGATGATCCTGATGCAGCCATCCGCTTTGGCGTGTTTGGAGACTTTGGCTGCGGGTGTCCCGCGCAATACGAATCCATAGGGGTCCTCAAAGACAGCCAGCCTGACCTGGTCCTGACCACCGGTGACAATGTCTATTACAGCGGCAGCGCGCGCGAGGTGCGCCAGAACTACTTTATCCCGATGGCATCGCTTATCGATCACGTCCCAGTCTATCCCAGCCTGGGGAACCATGATGTGAGAACAGGTAATGGGCGTCCCTTTCTGGATTCACTCTACCTGCCTGTAAACGATGCCGATGGCAGCGAGCGTTTTTATTCTTTTGACCGGGGGAATTGCCACTTCATTGCTCTGGAGGTGACCGATCGTGCAGATGATCTGTCCCCCGGCAGTAGGCAACACCAATGGCTTGTTCAGGACCTGCAGCGCACGGCAGCGACCTGGGTTGTCTGTTATTTTCATCATCCGCTCTACAGTGACTCTTCACATGGAGATGGGCCGCTGCTGCAGATCCACCTGGCGCCCCTGTTCGATGAATACGGAGTAGATATCGTTCTTTCGGGCCATGATCATACCTACCAGCGAACCTATCCGATGCGCGCCGGGCTCGTGCTGGATGGCCAGATGGAGCCGAACTACACTGACCCNCAGGGAACGATCTACGTTGTGACGGGNGGCGGCGGAGCGACGCTCTACGGCCTCTGGCGGTCTCAGCGTCTTGCCGCTGGAGAATCGAGACGCCATGTGGTTATCTTTGACGTGGTCGGCAACGAGTTGAATCTTTCGGCGGTTGACTATAATGGTTCTGTCTTTGACAGGATGAAGATTACCAAGAGGGTCTCTGNTGATGGCAGGTAGCTCTCGGCAATCGGGTCTCTTCCGGGAAGGTTGAAAGGTTACGGTTATGCCCAGCAATAAGATCAGGAAGGTTAAGGTTCCCAGCGACCCCTGTCCGGATTGTGGANCCCTGATGGAAGAGATCGNGGTGCTGGGGCAGGGCAAGCTCAGTTGGCTCCCCGCGCCGGCAAACTGGAAGGATCTCATGTTCAAAAGAAGNTCGTTGGTGCGCGGCCGGATCTGCCCGACCTGCGGCCGCATTCAGCTCTATGGCGATCTGCCNACCGCTGCGGAAAAGAGCCCCTGGGCGGAGGAGACNGAGGAAGAGNCTGCNGCTCCCGAGTTCAGGGAATCGGAAGGCCTGGCGTGACANCGGGACAATCAGAATNCGGTGAGGCTGTNATGGGAGGCGTCGCTCTGCCGGCGAGNTCCTTACGCCGAAGTGNCNTCNTNGGGGGAGGCCTGTGGGTTGNCTGCGCGGGATACTGCGCCATTACGGTCTGCGAAGGCCGANTGGAGCTGATTGANCTGNTGTTGCTTTTCGGTCCGCTGCTCGCGGTGCCGGGTGGTCTGTCGATGGTGGTTGGTCAGCGGGCGCCTGGTGAGCTTCGAGGGGAAGGGCTTGTCGTTCGATTCCTGCTGCCGGCTGCGCTCTGCGTGATCGTCTCCCGGTGGCTTGCCCCCGGGTTTCCGGCCGCGGTCCTCGCCTCGCCCTGGCTCCTGGTCACGGCGCTCGTCGCCCTGCTTGGCCTGCAGAGAATCATCCGGCGCGGGTTCGCTCCGCTCGAGGAGTTGACTGTCGATGTAGGGCTTCTCTACCTGCCGGTCGGTGGAGGGTGGTTGCTGCTGTCGAGCGCGGGGATTGAGCCGATGGGGTTTGATGCGACCATCGTCCTGCTGACCGCTGTCCATTTTCATTTCGCCGGTTTTTCCGCGGCCCTGGTCGCTGGGCTTGCGGGGCGGGTACTTAAGGGCGGTGGCTCCGCTGCGGACAACGTTCGATCTTTTGCCTTCGGTGCCTACCGCCTCGCGGCGGCCATCGTGATACTCGGTCCGCCGCTGGTCGCGGTCGGGATCATGGCCTCGCCTGTCGTCGAGGTGATCTCAGGGATAGCCCTCTCCATCGGGATGCTGACCCTGGCCTTCGTCCTGGTGTTGATTGGGCTGGCTGTCGACCTGCTCCTGCCGAAGCTGCTCCTGTGCATCGCGGCACTTTCGCTCACCGCGACGATGGCCCTCTCGATGACCTACGCTACTGGCGAATACAGGGGGGAAGAGCTCATCTCCATAGCGACGATGGCCGCCACCCATGGCGTGGTCAACGTGCTGGGTTTTACCTTCTGCGGCGGTCTGGGCCTCATCCTGCTATTGCGTGGGAGGGAAGATCCCACGCAATAGGGTTGATTTCGGATAGAAACTTCAGGCCAGCATGGGTACGGTAGATCTTCCAGAAAACAAGGAGCAGTCATGTT
>PAOC01000139.1 GCA_002708465.1 Planctomycetota bacterium | reverse complement strand
TGACGCCACCTTCATGGATTGCCGAAAGGGGGAACATACTGCTCGCTATGATGTGGCTCTTCTCCGGGTGCTTTGCATACTCAATGCTCATTGGCGTCTGCCTTGTTGCCTGCAGGCGACACCTGGCAAGGCGCCATCTGGAACAACCAGCCTTCAACACCAGGGAAAAGGAAAAATGAAAACACTCTCAGCCGTCTTTGTCCTTGCCCTCCTCCCCGCAGCTTCAGGATTTGAGCGGGCCTATGTAAAACAAGCCATCCTCTCAAAGGAAGAAGAGAAGGTCGTCACCGAGCTGGCGAAGAAACGCGGCATAAAGAAGATCGCGAAGATCTCCACTTTCAACCTGCACCCGACGCCGTTCAGGAGTATTTCCGTTAAAGGCGTCGAAGAGCTCAAGGGGCGCGAGGTGTCGTTCAAGGTCCTGAATGTCACCTATAAGAAATGGTCCTTCCCCAACTCGAAACCCGGCAAGCGAGACCTGCAGATGGGAGATTTCTGGGCAGGCCCCGCCGGGACGCAGAAACAAACCATCCTAAAGGTAAACAAAAAAGTGTTCCGGGTAGCTTCACTGAAGGGGCTCGAAATCAAGAAATGCGAATCCATCCTGGCCCTCTTCCTCGCGGGTAAGTACACCGCCGGACCCGGCGTGAACGTTGAGCAGTTCAAGCAGATCGACTGGAGCAAGCCCGGAGGATTCTGGAAACAAGGAGAGCGACTCTCTGTCCAGTTCCCCCACAAGCGCGAGGGATCAGGCTTCTTTGAGCTGGAGGTCAAGGCGGGTAAAAAACAGCTGGTCATCACCCAGCTTTTGCAGGCCGTTCCCTGACCACGCAGGATCCCGATTAGGAGTGTAATGGAATCATGTTTTCGCTGGGAAGGCAGAGGCACCTCGAAATCCCGCACTTTGAAATCAGAGCTCGAGACAGCCACCTCGGCGAGTGTCCGATAAAGTCAGAGGCCCCGGTTTTCCAGGATTGATTGCACAAGCGACCGCCGCCCGACTCCTCCCCCTCCACCGCAACTCCTTGCCAACCAAGGGTTTTCGTGCACAGAACACACGATTAGACCCAGGATCTTCTGTCCGCGGGCGAAATATAGTCGCCTGTAAAACAACTAGGCCTTACGATGATATACTCATCGAGAGGCTTCTTTGTAATAATGAGAATAAGCGCAATGGCTTACCAACAGCGAAAGCAGGTCCCGGGACGGCTCCTTGGAGTCTTCGTATGCTTGTGCTTTGCACTGCAGCCACTCGCCTACCCTCTTCATCTGGCCCTCGTGGACCATGCGCCGGACGGGTGTCATGAAGCGGCAGACGGGTGTCACAAGCCCGCTCAGAACTCTGCCCTGCATTCGCACGCACCTTCCGGGGACCACCACGATCACGACCAGCTTGCCGGAGGAAGCAGCCCAGCTGATGACCATCCGGATCATCCGGGCGAAGATCACATACAGTTTCTTCCCGACCTAGCGACATCTCCGNCTCCTGTGCTTATCGTGTCACTCGCTCTTCTTCCGACTCNCNTCAAGCTCTTCGAGCCGGCCGCTTTCTCCAAGGCGGTTGCGNCCTGCAACACACCCCCGCCACGGCCAATCCCGANGCTGGTCGCNTCTCCGCGGGCGCCTCCCATCGCCGCCTGAATCTGTCGTGAGATGTTGGTTTCGCCAACATCGTCGTGGCCCGGCACCTGTCGCCTGGTCGTGTTCCGGATGCGCGTTGGAGACCCCGTTTAATGAAAGCTCAAAATCTCGGCGCCGCCAGTCCCTCAACGGAGAAGGCTGGCGCCCGCCAGGCACACACTTTTCGCGAATATACGCGAAGTGGCCTTCTGNCCTGCNTCTCCCTGCTTTGTGGCTGCGCCAGCTATTCACCTCAGCCAATCGACCCCTTCCACGAGATCGACCANCTCGAGCAGCGTGCGACCGAATCCCGCCGGCTCGAAGTTGTACCGCCAGGGAAGCAGGAGTGGCTGCCGCTTCGGGCCAGCATAGACCTCACCGATGGCCTCGACCTCGCTGAAGCAAACGCCCTGGCCTTGTTCTACGGACCTCNAATCCGCGCGGCGCGAAGCTCGGAACGCGTGGCGGGNGCCCAGCTGCTGCGAGCAGGCCTTCTCTCCAACCCCGAGCTCTTCCTCGGGCCGCGAATCTCGACCAGCGGCAGCGACGTTATTTTCCCTGCAGGACTCTCCTGGGAGCTGCCTCTGTGGGGCAAACGTGAGGCGGAAAAGGGCCTGGCCGACCATCGCCTCTCCGTCGCCCAGCTCCGGGTGGTCTCCACAGAGCTGCGCGTCCTCACCGAGGTCCGCTCGGCCTTTATCCGAATTGCCGGCCTCCACCAGGCTCTCAGAGCGCTCGAGGCACAGCTTGATGGAAGCGAGCGCGTTCTCCAGTGGGTCGCCGCTCTCCAGCAGNCAGGCGAGNTCGATGCCGTAACCGCCTATCTCGCAAGACTGGAACAGGACGAAGCGCGGGCGGCGCTGGCGACCACTCGGCTCGAGCTCGAGTCGACCACGCTGAAGCTTCTCGAAAACATTGGCGTTCCACCAACATCCAGGTTGTCCCTCACACTCGACCCTGACCCCAGGTCGATGCCAGAGCTGCCCTCGCTCAGCCGCCGGGGGTTGCTGCGTCACCCGGAAATTCGCACTGCGCTTAGCGAATACGAAGCTGCTGAGGCCGCGCTCAAGCTCGAGNTCGCCAGGCAGTATCCTGCGATCCGCGTNGGCCCTGAATTCGAAGCCGATGGAGGAGATGCCTCGGTAGGCGCGGGCGTCGGCATCGAGCTGCCTCTCTTCGACCGAAACCGGGGCGGAGTCGCCGAAGCCGAGCAGCGTCGCGAGGCCGCCCGCGACAGGCTGGCAAGCTCACTGCTTCAGCTGTCCCATGTCGAGGCACAGGCCCGCGCTGAGTGGGTGGCGAACGAACGTATGCTCAATGACTACCGTGCCGGCGCCCTCAAGAACGCCCAGGGAGCCCGCAGATCTCTNGANCTCAGGCTCCAGGCCGGCCAGAGCAATGTGCTTGAGGTNCTCGCGGCCCTGCGCGCTCTTACCNGCGCGCGNNTTCGNGAGCTCGAGCTCGAANGNGAATCAACGCTGGCTCGCCTCCGNGCTGCTGTTGCAGGCGGAGCCGTCTTAAAAGATCCCACGCACAACGACTCCGAAACGGAGACGAGGTGAGTATGTTACACATAAAGACTCGCATCCCGGCGCTGACGCTCATCGCGTTGACGATGCTTGTGTCTTGTTCGCATGACCATGAGCACCCGGAGCCTGCGCCGGAAGCAGCTGAAAACAAACCAACCAACCGTCTTGCCGTACCACCCGAAGTCGTAGCTAACCTCGGCATCACGTTCACGCAGGCCACGCGAGGAAAGGTCGGCTCGTGGATCTCCGTCCCTGGAGAGCTCTACGTCCCCGGCACTCACAGATGGAACCTCCGCTCCCCCGCTCGCGGCCGCATCACGGCGCTCGCGCCGCGGTGGAAGAAGGTCGATGCCGGAGAGGTTGTCGCCGAGCTCATGTCACCGAAGCTTCGTGAAGCGCAACAGGAGCTGTTCACGGCTTACAGCCGCGAGGGAGGCGCCAAAGAGGAATCGGAGGCGGCCCACGCCCGGCTCGCCGAGGGCGAGGCCCAGCTTCGAGCTGCCCTTGACCTGGCCAGCGCGAGTCTCGAGCGACTCGATCACCTGCGGAAGCTGAACAAAGGCGCCAACGCGTTTGTCGTCAAGGAGCTTCTCGAGTCCCAGCGCCAGCATGCGGAGGCTGGAAGAGCCGCCCTGGAAGCAGCGGTCCGAAGAGACGAACTTCGGCAGGCCGCTCGAGGGAAGGACCTGCTTCGCACGCGGGCAAAGCTCCATGTAGATGAGGACCTGGACTCCTTTTCTCTCCTGACCGGACACACACGAGAAGAGCTGCTTGCCGGCGAAGAGGGCTCGGAGGCCTGGAAGACGATCGAGTCCATCGTCGTTCGCGCCCCACACAGCGGCACCGTGGTCGATGTCCCCGCCTCGCGAGGCGAGACACTGGACGAAGACGACTCCCTCGTGCTCATCCTCGACCCCAGCGAGCTCCGGTTTCGGGGGTGGCTGCCCGAGGGCGACATTCGTTCGCTGCGAGCCGACGCCCCGGTGCGGGTCGAGCTGCCGGGAGGTCTCACCTCCATCTCCACCCGCCTTCTCGGCCCCATGCCGGTGGCGGACTCAACGACCAGGCGCGTGCAGGTCGAAGCTACCGTCCCCAACCCTGGCCTGACCCTCCCGCAAGGGCTCTCGGCGACGGCGCATGTCCAGGTAAAGGAGAGCGCAGGGGAAGAGGTCCTGCTTCCGGAGGATTGCATCGTCACCGATGGTCTCGAGATGATCGTGTTTCTCCGGGATCCGAAGGATCCCGGCTACGTCATCCGAACTCCCGTCGAGCTCGGGCTGCGGGGAGCGGGAATCGTCGAGGTTCTCGCAGGTGTCCTCGCCGGTGACTTCGTCGCCCGGAAGGGAATCTACCAGCTCAGGCAGACCGGCATCGGAAAGTCTCCCCGGGGCGGCCACTTTCACGCCGATGGCATCTGGCACCCTAAGCACTAGCGCGCACGGAGAACGACAATGCTGAATACGCTCATACGCTGGTCCCTCCAACGCCGCGGCCTTGTCCTCGGGCTCGCCGCGCTCCTCGTGGTGGCAAGCGCCTTGAGAATCCCCCGGATGCCGGTGGAGGTATTCCCCGAGCTGAACGCCCCCACGGTCACCATCATGACGGAGGCACCGGGCTACGCGCCGGAGGAGGTCGAGCGGACGGTGACCTTCCAGATCGAGACGGCGCTCAACGGAATCGCCGGACTTCGGCGCCTTCGTTCGAGCTCGGCCCTCGGACTCTCCATCGTCTGGGCCGAGTTCGACTTTGGTGCCGACATCTACCGCAATCGGCAGCTCGTGGGGGAACGTCTTGCCCGGCTCGAGGGGGTTCTCCCGGCGAACGTCCAGCCGCCGGGGATGACTCCCGTGGCGAGCATCGCCGGTGAGATCATGCTCCTCGGGCTCACGAGCCCGAAGGGAACCGTCCCGTCTCTCGAGCTTCGGCGTATTGCCGAATTTGACCTGCGTCCCCGGCTTCTCGCCACCACAGGCGTCGCCCAGGTCACCGCGCTCGGCGGTGAGCTTCCTGAATTCCAGGTGCGGGTCCGTCCAGACACCCTGCTGCGCTACGGGCTCAGTCTCGCGCAGGTCGCGAAGGCGGCCGAAGACGCTCATGCTCCCGTCGGCGCAGGGTACCTCCCTGACGTAGGCGGCCGCGAGCTCCCCCTTCGACCGGACACCCGTGTTCGAGGGCCGGAGGACATCGCCAGCACCGTGGTCGGGCAGTGGAACGGAACCCCGGTGACCCTCGGCCAGGTCGCGGACATTGGGATCGGCGGCGCGCCGCGCCGTGGGAGCGGCTCGGCCGATGGGCAGCCCGCCGTAATCCTGACCGTCCAGAGAAACCCGAAGGCCAACACGCTCGAGCTCACATCGCGAATCGACGAGGTCCTTTCCGACTTCGAGAAGACGATCCCGGAAGGTGTCGTTCTCCAGCGCTCCATCTTCCGNCAGGCGGACTTCATTGGNGTCGCGATCGATAACGTNCTCGAGTCGCTTCGAGACGCCGCCATCTTCGTCGTGATCATCCTTTTCCTCTTCCTGCTGAACTTCCGNACAACGCTGATTACGCTGACGGCTCTTCCCCTCTCGCTCGGAGCCGCGCTCCTGGCACTCGACGCCTGGGGTGCGACCGTCAACGTGATGACCCTCGGCGGCATCGCGGTAGCTGTCGGATCCCTCGTCGATGACGCCATCGTCGATGTCGAAAACGTATTCCGGAGACTGCGCCTGAACGCGACTCTTCCAGAAGACCAACGCCGGACGACCCTCCAGGTGATCTACGAAGCGAGCGTCGAGGTGCGCCAGGCGATCCTGCTGGCGACAGCAGTTATCATCCTCGTCTTCGTCCCGCTGTTCTTCCTCGGCGGCATCGAGGGAAGGTTTTTTCGGCCGCTCGGAGCGGCCTACGTCATCGGCCTGGCCGCCTCGCTCATCGTCGCGATGACGGTCACGCCAGTACTCTGCTACTACCTGCTGCGCAACGCTCCTGCAGTAAAAATTGGGCGGGAGGGCTGGGTCGTTCGCGTCCTCAAGGCTCGCTACGCTTCGGCGCTTGGCCGTGCGCTCAGGGCCAGGTCGCTGGTTCTTGCAGGCTCAGGGGCGCTCCTCGTGGCAGCCGTGCTTCTTTCCGCAACCTACGGCTCCTCGTTCATCCCGGAGTTCAACGAGGGAAGCATCACGCTGTTCGTAAACGCGCCGCCGGGGACTTCTCTCCCGGAATCGGACCGAATCGCCCGCCAGCTCGAGCTCCAGGCCGGCCGCATCCCCGGAGTAGCGGCCGTCACTCGCCGCACCGGCAGAGCCGAACAGGACGAACACGTGGAACCGGTGAGCTCAAGCGAGATGGAGATCCGGCTCAAAGCGGACGCTGACCTGAAAACGGTTCGGCACGATCTCACAGAACTCCTCGCCGCGGCCCCGGGCGTGACGACGCAGCTTGGCGGCCCGATCGCCCACCGCCTCTCCCATATTCTCTCAGGCACCCCGGCGGCCATCGCGATCAAGGTCTTCGGAGACGATCTCGAAGAGCTTCGAGCCATCGCCCGGCAGGTTGAGAAAGCGCTTGAGCCGTTGCCCGGGGTCCGTGACCTCGTCGCCAACCGCGAGATGCTTGCCGACACCGTTCCCATCCGATTCGACAACGACAAGCTCGCCCACTACGGACTGACACCCGCTGATGCCGCGGCCCAGCTCGAGACGGCATTCCTCGGCCGCACTGTGGGAGTCGTGAATCGCGGCGCCTCCCGACTCGATATCGTCCTGCGCCTGGCGCGCGAAGAACGCCAGAGCCTGGATGATGTGCGTAGCTTCCTCTTGCAGGCTCCCTCCGGAGCGATTGTCCGAGTCAGAGACGTTGCAAGCGTCATCGAAGAGCAGTCATCGAGTCTCGTCACTCGTGAGAACGTCCGGCGGAAGGCTGTCATCTCCTGCAATGTAGCCGAGGGCCACAACCTCGGAGATCTTGTTGAAGAGATTCGAGCTCGTGTCGATCCCGTCATCGCGAGCTACCCCGGCACCTACGTCGAGTACGGCGGGCAGTTCGAGGCCCAGGAAGAGGCCAGCCGAAGGATCCTCCTCGCCTCGCTCGCAGTGCTCGCGGTGATCGCCATCATTCTCTACTCGGCGTTCCGTTCGGCGCGACCCGTGCTCCTGATCCTGCTCAACCTGCCGCTGGCTCTCGTGGGCGGAGTGGTGGCGCTGTTCCTGGCGGACTCTCCGGACATCCTGCGNAACGTCGCGGCTCTNTTCGGAACCGGCACCTACGTGGCCCCCGTAGTCTCCATCTCGGCGCTCGTTGGNTTCATCGGCCTCGCGGGAGTNGCNTGCCGCAACGGCTTGCTGCTCATCTCCCACTACTACCACCTCATGGAGGAGGAGGGAGTGGCGAAGGCGGACGCGGTCATGCAGGGCGCCCGAGAGCGTCTCGTCCCGATCCTGATGACCGCCCTGACCTCCGCTCTCGCCCTGGTTCCCCTGGTGCTGGCGAAGGGAGAGATCGGCAGCGAGTTGCAACACCCGATCGCTGTGGTTATCCTCGGAGGTCTGGTCAGCAGTACTTTTCTTAATCTGTTCGTTGTACCCATCGCATTCGACCTCTTCGGAGGAGGTCCGAGAAAGAACCGGGACGACACCATCGACAACCTGGAAGCCACACCCGCCCAACCATGAAATCACTCCACCCAGCCCTTCTTCTCCTGCCAGCCCTGCTCCTTCCTGCCTGCGGAGATCCGATTCGCCCCCTTCCACCGTCTCAGAACAGGCCTGCCTCGGAAACCAAGAAAGAAAACCCTGCCCCCGACCACGGTGACAAAACCGATCTGGGCGTTCTCGTCCTCGACGGTAACAAATTCCGCATCGACCGCCTGGGTAAGCTGGTTCCCGGCAAGGAGGGTTCCTTCAATGTCCATCCCCGGGGTTTGTCATCCAATGAGCTGGCGGAGTCGAACCTCTACCTCTGGGTCGAGGACAAGAATGGGACTCAATTGAGCGCTCCATCGAAGGGCGCGATAGAGGGCTCCACGCTTCATTTCCATGTCACTCCTCGCGACTCGGAGACCCCTCCGGTGCGAGTCGTCCTTCGACTGCGTGCGAATGGAATCGACACGCGCGCCGGACTGCCGCTCGATGGTCACGGCCACGAACACAAGGAGGGACCACACCACGGGATCCCCGCGACGTTTTCCGGGGCCGGCCCTTCAGCTGGTCATCTCGAGCTCAAGCTCCACGACGACAAGGGCGACNTCGAGCTCTGGCTCTACCAGGATGCCGAATACTCGAAACCCTTCGACCTCCCCCTGGCCGCCAGCGTCGAGATCGAGTTCATCGACGNCGATGGCCGAAAGGTCTCGCTTCNCCCNCGCAATACCGAAAAAAACGAGGACGAGGCTGGAGAGCCCAANGTCCGCGANGGCGGGACGAACTACTTCATCTACCCCTCAAAGGAAGNNGAGGACGCGTCCTGGCTCAAGGGCAAGGCGTTTCAGTCCATCGTCATCGTTCGTTTCAGCCTCGATGGCAAGGAGTCGGTCTCCGAAGANTTCATCCTGAAACCCCATGTCCACTGAGCCACGACGCGATGCACCTGAGGAAGCAAGCCGGTTCCTCTTCAGGTCAAATAGACCTGACCCTGCGTACCGTCGACACGCACGCGCTGTCCGTTTTGCAGCTTTGACAGAGAACCCTTAACCGACATAACGGCCGGGATCTGCATCTCGCGNGCGGTTACGGCACCGTGAGAGAGCGGCCCCCCGCTCTCGGTGATCACCGCCACGGCGCTGTAGAAAAGAGGGGTCCACGTCGGGTTCGTCGTCCTCGCGACCAGGACTGAACCCTTGACGAAGCGGCTCATGTCCTCGACGTCGAGAACCAGGCAGACTTCTCCCTCGGCAACCCCNGGGCTTCCGGGCAATCCGGAGAGANCCTCCCCAACGCTTTCCTCCACCTCTTCCTGGCCAAGAATCCAGTCCGGATCGCGCCGCCTGGCCTGCAGGTACAGATCCTTGCCCCGGCGCACGGACTCTCCCAATGCCTTCCAGTCGGCAGGCGAACCCTCTCGAACGGCATGGTCAATATCTTCAAAATGCGCGAAGAAGATGTCCATGGGCTCGTCGAGAACGCCCTCGCCGCAGAGGCGCTCGCCAAAAACGCGAAGCCCTTTCCTCATGGGAATCCCCAGCCGCGATGTCTGGTAATGCTCCAGGTCGTCGAGGCTGGTATAAACCCTTGCCAGCCGCAGGATCTCGGCAAAGAAAAAATGAAGGCTCTCCGGAAGGCGGCTGTAGAGATCAAGCTCGGTCTGCTGCATGCGGATCTTGAGCTCGCGCTCCTTCTCATGCGGAGTCCGCTCCATGGGGGTCTGGAGAATCAAACGCACATTGTCGAGCACGGCCCAGGGAACCTCGACCCATGTCGGATGGTAAACATCGAAGTCGATCTCGCGGTGGCCATGATCGTTAATGAACTTCCTGAAACGCCCCGCGAACTCAGGCCAGCCGTCGAGCGTCCCTTCGTCAATAATCTCACGTGAGGACTTATCAGTAATCGCACCTTCAAGGTCCGGCTGGGCGCGAATGAGGGTGGCCAGCTCGAAAAGCTCCTTGTTGATCGCGCCGGTCTTCGTTGCGCAAAACGCCATGAGACCGTCAAAAATATTGTTGGCATCGTCGGGGACTGCAAGGCGCAGAATCTGGTGCAGCGTACGATACAGGCCGCCCTGGGCGATGGAGATCGCGATGTTGGGAAGAAAGTACCGCGCTCCAAGCTCGTTAACCTGGAGAACGAAACCCCAGACACCAGCGAGATCTTCATCGTCCAGAGGCTGCGCCAGAAACTGGCCGATGCGGATCAGGTAGTCGTCGAGGTCACGCGACCAGGCCACCGGGAGTTCCTGCACCCAGCGAAATGACTCGCGCAAGACCGGGATCGCGGCCTCCAACTCCTCGATGTTTTTCGGCGCGACCTGGGTCCGACGTCCGTAGAGTTCAACAGCGTTCTGGTTGCCGTAGATGTAGTGGTCGTGCATCCCGAACCACTTGCCATCAAAGGCGGGATAGTTCATCAAGGCGAAGGAATAGTTGAGCGAGCGGTGAAATCCAGCTTCAACGAAATCCCAGGTCAGGGGAGAGATGACGTTGGGAAACCGCTCAGCCGACTCATCACGCGTCCAGCGAGGCGGGATCGTGGTAATCGGACGCGACTGCAACAGGTAAAGTTCGCTGCCAACGAAGCCCCATTCGATGTCCTGGGGAAAACAAGCGGCTTCCTCGACGCTTCTCAATAGTTCCGCGAGGCGGGATATCTGTTTTGAATCAAGACTGCTGCGCTCCCCCTCCGCCTTGTCGATGGCGACCTCCTCTGTACCGGCGTCGCTCTCGACCACCTTGAGGGTCTTCTGCGCGATATGGGAGTGCTTCGCGGTACCGCTCGCCTTGTCCACGACGAAATGATCAACCTCTCCCTCACCGCTGACAACCGACTCGCCGAGACCAAAATTTGCATCGATGACCAGCTCGTCAAGCTCCCCGTTGACGGGGTTGATGCTGAAGCCGACGCCGGCCACGTCACAGGAAACCATCCGCTGTACGACGACAGCCATCGTCGCGAGCAGGTGGTCGAAGCCCTGCCGCTGCCGGTACGCAATTGCACGATCGTTCCACAAGGACAGGAAGCAGGACTTGACCTTCTCGATGACATCGTCGGCTCCCCTGCAGTTCAGGTAGCTGTCGTGCTGGCCGGCGAACGCGGCGCTGGCAAGATCTTCCATGGTCGAAGAGGAGCGCACCGCGAAAGAGTATTCGCCCTGTGACTCCAGGGTCGAACGAAGACCATCCACCAAGGCGGCGGGAAGGCTGAACTCGGCAAGAGATGCTCGCAATCGTTCGCTTTCGCAGCGCAGCTGGGCAGGGTCGTCGAACGCGAAGCTGCGAACACCGAGCAAGAGCTCCCGGGCAGGGGCGATGAATTCAAGATAGGAGCGCGAAGTAACAACAAAACCCGGCGGAACGGCAAATTTGCCCTGCGTGAAGAAAGCCAGGTTTGAACCCTTCCCTCCAGTGAACTCGACCTGTCGAGCTAACGGGTCATCGAACGGCAGCAGGTATTTCACTTATTTCTCCTTCCTTTCGCTTCTTGCCTACACGACTGCACAAGGCTAAACACAGCGCGCAGAGAACGAACCCACAAATCACATCCACAAAGTAATGATAGCGCAGGTAAACAGTGGACACCCAGAGTCCAACGCACGGCAGGATATAGACATAAAACCGCCAGCGGGTATGAACCCAATCGAAAGAAACAAAGAAACAGGAAACCGCGCAGTGGAGGCTGGGAAAGACATCCACACCATTGGAGGCGTTCTGGATGAACTGGGCATTCCATACCGTGAGCCACAGCCCGTCGAGTTCGCCTTTGAACTGGTCCGCCATGGCCACGTAGGGGCCGACCGCGGGAACGAATAGATAACCGAGAAATCCAATGCCGAAGATGCTGAAGACCCCGCTGTAGAAACGTTTCAGGACGTCCAGGTCGCCCGAGAGGTAGAACACGAAGCTGAAAAGCACGTACGGCAAATAGAGGAAATAGCAGATGCTCATGACCTCGGTCAAAAGCGGCGTGGCGGAGGCCTCGAACCTCAGGCTGAGGTTGCCGCCGACGAGAAACTCATCGATGCGCTGCAGAAACGCATCTTCCAGATTCGGGTGAATCAGCGGAATGGTGTGCTCCATCTGCAGATAGGCTACGTTCATCGCAATCGGGTAGAAAAAAAGACGCATACGCCAGCGCCAGCCGCTTTCTCCCCGAAGAGGGAGAAGAATCGCGACAACGTTCAGGGCAATCAATGCCGTGAATACGAGGTTGTCGATGGACATCACGCCCACGCTCAATAAAACGCGAACCCAGATAACGATGAGGAAGATTCCGAAGAGTATTTCGTGGGGAAGGAGTGACGCCCAGAAGCCGGAATGTTTCTTCATTGCCCGCCCCCCGCCCGTGAAAGTTCGTCGACAACAATACGGTGAGCCGCCAGCGCTCGCTTCCTGAGGCCTGGGAAACGCACGCTGTTGTACACGGCGACCGCAAGCTTCCGTACCCGGTAATA
>PAOC01000085.1 GCA_002708465.1 Planctomycetota bacterium | reverse complement strand
CAGGTTCAGCGGGACCAGTTCATCGCGAAGAGCCGGGTCGGCCGCATGAATGGAGAGTGCCAGCTTTACCTGTGGGAAGGCCTGTGACAACTGGCGGATCCGCTCTGGAATGCCGACGGTTGAAACAGTGATTCGGCGCGCCCCGATTCCAAGTTGCCGGGGATCTGTGAGGATCGAGAGAGATCGTAGCAGATCGTCAAAGTTCAGCAGGGGCTCTCCCATACCCATGAACACCAGGTTGGTGGGAGCCTGTCGGCTAAGGCTTCTAATCTGGACCACCTGGTCGATGATCTCCCCCGCGCTGAGGTTGCCGCTGAAACCGCCGTAGCCGGTGGCGCAGAAGGTGCATTTGACCGGGCAGCCCGACTGGGTCGAGATGCAATAGGTTGTCCGGTCTCCATCCGGAATCAGTACGCTCTCGATGCGTCCGCCTTCACGGCCCTGCTTCCAGAGAAACTTCCTGGTCCCATCCTCGGATACCTGCTCCAGGTCGTGGTCGAGAGGGTGGAGAACAAATATTTTATCGAGATGCTCCCTGAGCGACAGGGGGAGACCCTCCATGTCTTTGAACGATTGGGGAGTCCTTTCGTAGAGCCATCGGCGCAGCTGGTCTACGCGGTAGGAAGGTTCCCCCGCCTCTTCAACGGCGCTTGATGCGATCTCGATGAATTCATCGCCCAGCAACTGGAGCAATTCAGTCGGTTTTCGCCCGGTGTCGTTATTCGGCAAAGCGGACGACTCCCTCGAGGATCAGGGGCCTGTCGGCATCGGGACGGTAGTTGCGGTCGTTGACGGTCCAGGAGCCGCCATGTCGAGGGTCGATCCGGATGACCGTCGGGCCAACCTGGAGGATTTCTCCCATCCAGACCGTCTGCTTACGCACCCTGGAACGTCTTGCGGGCCTTGCCCTCGGGGCCCCCGGGTCTGAATCCTGGGGAGAGAGCTCAACTGTGTTGTAGAACACGGATGGCTTCCAGCTTCTCCTGGCCTTGACGATGATTTTCTGATGATGAAAGCGAAAGCTGAAATCGCCCGACCGTTCTTTGAACAGGAAAAGCTTGGAACGCTTGCGCGGCGTATAGTTGAATCCCCCGACCTGGAATCGTCCATTTGAATAGACCAGCTCGTGCGGCCGGCCTATTTTCCAGACCTCCGCTCTGCCATCGCGGTAGGGTTGCGCCCGGTAGAGGTCTCTGTGCAGCCGTTCGCGCTCGTCCCTGGTAAGATCTTCGTCTCCCAGCTCCGCGATCAGGTTGATGCCGTGCGGGAAGCCCACAGGCCAGAGCCCGGTAGAGGTGATCGAGTCTGAAAAATCCAGGATCTTCGGCCGGTTGACGGAGGAGACTGTCTCACGGACGCATCCGCAGCCCAGCGCCAGGCAGACAAGAGTGACCTGTATCGTGGTTATTTTCATCCTGATATGGATTGTAGTCGGGTTTCTTTTTCAGGCAATGCCCCTGGCTCTCCTTTCCTGGTGCTTGCCGCCTTCTTTTCTCTCGCTGGTGAGTCGGGGAGGCGGTCTGGTTTACCTCAATCGGTAGAAACCGGAAGATGTTTTCATGAGGTATCCATCCAGTTCCAGTCGACCCAACATCGCAAGGAGAGAGCTGCAAGGCACCCCGAGACGAGCTGAGAGCGCGTCGGGGTGCCATCCATCCTCCTCCTGGAAGAGCGCCTCGAGGGGNCCGCCAAGTTNTCCCGGCANCGCCCTCCGCNCTCCNGGNGTTTTTTTCTCTCCGCGGGCCGGTATGCCGGTGAGTCCAAGCTCCAGGGAGAGGTCAACCGGTGAGGTGGCGACCCCNGCTCCATCNCGAAGCAGGTGCAGGCCGCCGCGGTTGTGTTCTTCGTCCACCCTGCTTGGCAGAACAAAGATGCTTTTCCCCTGGTCCAGNGCCCAGCGTGCGGTGCTGAGNCTNCCTGATTTTTCTCCGGCCTGGATGACGAGNAGGGCGTTTGAGAGGCCGCTGATGAGCCGGTTTCTCTGCGGGAAGTGATANGGCNTGGGCCGCATNGAAAAGGGGAATTCGCTCAACAGGGCCCCGGAATTTTCCGCAAGGACTCTATCGGCCAGGGTGTGATTNTCCGGCGGATAGATTCTTCCGAGGCCGGATCCCAGCACTGCGATGGTGCGCCCCCCGGCCTCAAGAGCCGCCCGATGGGCGCAGGCATCGACGCCTCTTGCCAGGCCGCTGACGAGGGTGGCTCCCCTGCNGGCNAGGTCGCCCGCGAANAGGCGCGTNTGCCTTAGAGAGTAAGGGGTGGGGCGTCTCGAGCCCACAACTGCGAGGGCTCGGGAGTCAGCCGCAGCTATTTTGCCCCTGGAGAACAGCAGCAGCGGCATCTCCTCCAGGTNCAGGAGCCGGGCTGGATAGCCGGGCAAGGAGTGGATGAGGANACGAATTCTCTCTGATACACACCTGCTCCACTCAGCCTTCGCCTGCTCCCGTGTTCTTTTGCAGCGGAGGCGNCTCCGGACCTTTACGCTCATGCCTTCGATTNCGAGGAGNTCGGTCGTTCCAGCTTCGAGGGCACCTCTCGGGCTGCCAAAGGCCTGGAGCAGNCGCAGCGCCAGTCCGCTGTTATAGAGCGTTGCGAGGTGCAGGTGNATGTAAACGATGGCTTCCCGCGGGTTCATTGGCGAGCCTTTCCCCNGCCAGGCGAGGGATGCCGTAGGNAGGCAGGCAGGGGATAGCATAGGGCTCNGCTTTCAAGCTGCCAGTNGGCGAGCCGAAAAATCTTAGCTCTTTTTTGGCTATGGACAAGGCAGGGATGAACTAAGAAAATACCGCGCATGTCCAATAAAGGCGATTCCAACAAACGTACGCATACCTGTGGCCAGGCTCGGCTTGGCGACGTCGACGAAAACATCACCCTGAACGGCTGGATNGAGAGNATCCGCGACCATGGGGGGCTGACCTTTATAGATCTGCGGGACAGGTATGGCCTGACCCAGATCGTGCTCGATCCGGAGCTCGGCTATGGGGGGGTGCTTGACCAACTCCGCGTAGAGTTTGTCCTCGCGGTGACCGGCACGGTACGGGCNCGGCCTGAGGGGATGAGGAATNCCAAGCTGGANACCGGGGATATCGAGCTTGCCGCTANGGGGGTAGAGATTCTCAATCCATCNGAGGTTCCNCCTTTCGAGATCGCCGAATCGAAGGAGGANCCNGGGGAAGANATTCGCCTGAAGTACCGGTATCTCGATTTACNCCGCCNGCGTATTCAGAAGAACATGATCTTTCGATCCAGGGTTACCCGCATCATTCGCGANGTGCTGGAGGANCATGATTTTCTCGATCTCGAGACGCCGTTCCTCACTCGGAGNACTCCCGAGGGCGCGCGGGATTTCCTGGTTCCATCCAGGGTTCATNCCGGCAGGTTCTACGCGCTTCCGCAGTCGCCCCAGCTTTTCAAGCAGNTGTTCATGATTGCCGGTTTCGACCGCTACTACCAGATTGTTCGTTGCATGAGAGATGAGGANCTCCGCGCTGACCGCCAGCCCGAGTTTACCCAGCTCGATATNGAGATGGCTTTCGTTGACGAAGACGACATTCGTGAGCTGATTGACAGACTGCTCAGCAGGCTCTTTGAGGAGATGNTTGGAGTGGAGATCGAGCTTCCGATCCAGCNAATGGAATANCAGGAGGCGATGGCCCGCTACGGTTCAGATCGTCCCGATACGCGCTTTGAGCTCTTTATCCACGACGTATCGGAAGAAGCTGGCTCTACGGATTTCCAGGTTTTCAGCAAGGCTGTCGAGTCCGGCGGTGTGGTCAGGGGCATCTGTGTTCCAGGAGGAGCGAGCCTGTCGCGCAAGGATATCGATGGCTGCGAGAGCATCGCCAAGAGCTTCGGGGCCAGAGGCCTCGCCTGGATGAAGCTCGCGGCCGAGGGGGCCAAGGGTCCCATTGCAAAGTTTCTCGGAGAGGAGGGGGAGGCCGCTCTTCGCAAGGCGTTTGAAGCCGGCGAGGGAGATCTGCTCCTGCTGGTGGCCGACAAGGAATCGGTCGCCGCGACATCGCTTGGCGAGGTGAGATTGCACCTGGGGGCGAAGCTCGAACTGATTCCAGAGGGCCGCTATGATCTTCTCTGGGTCACCGACTTCCCCCTGCTCGACTGGAATGAAGATGAGGGCCGCTATCATGCCTGTCACCATCCATTTACCAGTCCCCGAGAGGAAGATCTCGAACTGCTGGAGGAGAAGCCCGGCGAGGTGAAGGCCCGGGCCTATGACATCATTCTCAACGGAATTGAGCTTGGCGGCGGCAGCATTCGTATTCACAGCGAGGATGTCCAGTCCAGGGTCTTTACGGCTATCGACATGTCCGAGGAGGAGGCTCGCGAGAAGTTCGGCTTCCTGCTCGACGCCCTCTCCTTTGGCGCGCCGCCACACGGTGGAATAGCGCTGGGGCTCGACAGGCTGGTGATGTTGCTTCTGGGGGTCCCGTCGATTCGAGATGTGATCCCCTTNCCCAAGACNGCCAAGGGAGGCTGCGCGATGACGGANGCTCCGGGAGGCGTCAGCCGGGAGCAGCTGGAGGAACTGTACCTCGAGCTCAATATTCCGGAGGAATCGTCCGAGGAGTCGGCGGAGTGATCNGGCTCCATCCATTCTTCGCCGCCCTTTTTCAGTTGACGGACTTTTTTCTCAAGGATTAGTATCAGGTTATACTTCTTATTCACCGGGTTGATTTGAACTGGATCATCGATCCCTGCNGGCGGGTTGTCGCAGCAGGTGTTGAGGTGTTCCNCGATTCCCGACAGGCTTATTTACAGGAGCAGATTTTATTTCCACTCAAAATTTCCGTGGTAGAGCAGCCCTTCGTCAGAAAGGGCCTCGGATTCTCGNTGATCGTGACGCGGTCGGCAATTGCCGCCTGATTGATGAGAAGGGAGAGCAGATGGGTATCATGGAGGTCAGCGAAGCTCTCCAGATTGCGAAAGAGCGCGAAATCGATCTCGTGGAAATAGCTCCGAATTCAGACCCCCGTACCTGTAAGTTGATGGACTTTGGCAAGTTCAGGTACCAGCAGACCAAGAAGAACAGGGGCCAGAAAAAACCCGTCAACAAGCGCAAGGAGGTCAAGCTTCGACCCAAGGTCGGGGATCATGACTTCAATGTGAAGGTCGAGAGAGCCAGGCGTTTTCTCTGCAAGGGGCACAAGGTCCTGGTGACCATGATGTTCCGCGGTAGAGAGATGGTACACGTTGATCTCGGTATGGATCTCCTCCAGCGTTTCGCTGGAGAGCTCGAGGACTGCTCCAAGATCGAGAAAGAACCATCGCGAGAAGCGCGTAACCGCATGAATATGATCCTGGTAAACAAGGGATAGCTCTCTGCGGTTTTGCAGGTACTTGCAGCGCCTACGGTTATCGGTATTCTCCCGGGCTCTCGATCGGGGTCGATTCAGGCAAAAAAAACCTTCCATAGATCGAAGCCTGCGGTAGAATCTCCCACTTCCGCTGTATTCACAGGGAGTCGGCTCGTGTNTCGGGTCTCCTGATTGTGAGCGGCGGAGAGAGATTATTAGATAACGTTATATTCGCGGAATGCCCACGAGGCATCCCGCCAGAGAGGACGACAAATGCCTAAGCAGAAAACACATCGGGGCGCCGCCAAGCGCTTCAAGGTAACCAGCAAGGGCAAGGTGAAACGTTGGAAGGCCGGA
Source organism: Planctomycetota bacterium (assembly GCA_002708465.1). The sequence continues at coordinate 24,687 of PAOC01000085.1, read as the reverse complement.
AGGCGTCACCTCCTCGAATGCAAGACCACCAAGCAGCTTCGCAACCTTAGAAATGGTGTGATGTGCGCGCCTGAAGACGCCAAGAGAATTCGTAAGCTTCTCTGCCGGGATTAGTTTTCCGGTCGAGAGCCTGAATGCAGGAGTACTGAGATATGCCACGAGCCAGATTTGGGGTAGCCCGACTGCGCAAGAAGAACAAGCTCTTCCGTAGAGTGAAAGGCTTTCGTGGAGGCCGCGGGAAGCTCCTGCGTACGGCCAAGGAGGCTCGCACAAGGGCTGAAGCTTACGCCACCCGTCATCGCAGGAAGAAAAAAGGCGATTGGCGCCGACTCTGNATCGTCAGGATCAACGCCGCCTGCAGGGCNCGTGGAATGCGCTACAGTGAGTTCATCTACGGACTCAAGCGTGCCGAGGTCGATCTGAACCGCAAGGTGCTTGCCGACCTGGCTGTCAGGGATCCGGCAGTTTTCGACGGCCTCGTCGAGACGGCCCGCAGCGCCTGATTGATCCCTTCCCCGGGGNGTTTTCACTTTGTCGGAGGCCGTGGCCTGGCCCGCCGGCCAGGTGCCTGATGACGCGGTTTTTGCAGCTTTAGCTGAGCGCTCGACAAAGATTTATGTCTTTGTTTCGTGTTTCTCCATGCTAAAATTCGCGCCAAGTTCAGGAGCCAGGCAGCCTGGAACTGTGAAGAAGAGAAGACATTCGTCATTGGATAGAGCCTGGGAGAAGAAGAGAGGCATTTTCCGGGAGCCATTCCCGTGAAGAAGGAGAGAATCACAACCAGTTCCGCAGGCAGGGTCTTTTGAGACCTGGGGCGGAATACAGAGGAGGTTCATTGTGAAAGCTTGGATGGGTATGTTGCTGGCGGCTGTGGTGGGCGCTGGAGTCGCGGTTGCGGGAATTCAATTTCTACAGANGGATGGATTGTCTCCTGCTGCGCAGGGCAGTCCGGCGGAGCAGGCGGCGGGCACCCGGAAGCTCACCACTCTCAACTCGGCACCAAAGGCCGCTCCGGCGCCTCGGCCCATTCCCAGGAAGCCGATCTTCCTGCGCAGGGGAGCCGCGTTGCCAAAGCNTNTAGCTACCAGGCAAACGGTCTCCCCTGTCCCTGATGCCGAAATCCAGGGTCTCCTCACTGAGGCAGATCGCTTTTTCGCCAGGGGAGAGGAGAGCCAGGGGTTGCGGCTTTACAGGGCGGCCTTCGCCAAGGCCAACCAGCGCAAAGACATCAATCTCTCGACCCAGGTCATGAAATTACTCGCGGCCGATGATGTNGCCCTCTGGCGCGAGAAATACATCAGCTATCTCGTCGACCGNGGAGAGGGAGACAAGGCCTTTGAGAGCCAGCTCAGCAGGGGTAACTCGATCCTTNTGCAGGGCAAGGAGTCCTCGTTGCTGGAGGGTTGGACGGAACTTTCCCAGGCTCACCGGCTGGCTACGAATGGGATCCTTCGAACCCGGGTCTACGAGATCCTCAACCCGATGCTGAAGAAGAATGTCTTCTCTCTCCGGATGACGCCGCTGGTTGAACGGTACAATGTCCAGCCCGGCGACAATCTCACCCGCATTGCCAAGCGGCACCAGACCACATCTGATGCCATTACGCGCCTGAGCGGCCTGAAGTCTGAGGTGATCCAGCCGCGCAGCCGCCTGCGGATTCTCGGCGGCAAGGTTAAGATCTTCGTAGATAAGAGCGACTTCCTTCTCTGGGTGACGTTGGATGACAGGCTGCTCTACCAGGCGCGTGTCGGCCTGGGAAGGGACAATACAACGCCCGTGGGCGAGTTCAGCATCGAGGTGCGCCAGAAGAACCCCACCTGGTTCCGCCCCGGCTCTGAGCCTATCGAGCCTGGGGATCCTCGCAATGTTCTCGGTTCGCGTTGGCTCGGATTTCGAGATACGGAGCAGATCTCCGGAATCGGCATCCACGGGACGGTGGATTCCGATTCCATCGGCCGCGAATCTTCGGCCGGCTGTATCCGGATGCTGAAGGAAGATGTCGAGNTGGTGTTCGACNTGGTGCCGCGTNGTACGACGGTGGTGATCACTCCCTGAGCGGCGTCTGGGCCCCGCTCTGTCGTGGAGCCGGGGTCGGCCGTGACCATTCCTTTCGCCTTGGCCTTTCGTGGCTCGCCGCAGGTACGCAGCGGTTACAATGGCCGCATGGATAGCCTGGGAAGCTCAAACGGAATCTACCTCGATCATGCCGCCACCACGGAGGTGGACCCGGCTGTGCTCGCCGTAATGGATGCCTGCTACCGCGAGAATTCAGGCAATCCGAGCTCTTCTCATCGAGCCGGGATCAAGGCCAGGGAGGAGCTGGAGGCCTCCAGGGAGAGCATTCTGGAGATCCTGGGGGCTGCCTCATACGATCTTGTCTTTACCTCAGGCGGTACGGAGGCCGACAACCTTGCAGTCGCCGGGGCTATTCTCCCTGGCGGGACAGGCATCACCCGGGTTCTTGCGGGTTTGACCGAACACCCCGCGGTTCTCGGCAGCGCGGATCTCGTGGAGAGGCTCGGAGGCACCTTCTCCACCATCCCGGTTGATTCCGACGGCAGGATAGGGGAGAGAGAGCTCTCCTCGCTTGAGCTCGGTAAGACGACCCTGGTCTCCGTCATGATGGCGAATAATGAGACAGGCACCCTGCAGCCGGTGGAGAGGATTTGCTCCCTTGTTCGCGAAGCCGGGGGATTGTTTCACACTGACGCGGTCCAGGCGGTAGGGAAGATACCCTTGCGGCTGGATTCATTTAAGCCAGACCTCGTCTCGCTCACGGCCCACAAAATCTATGGTCCCAAAGGAGTCGGAGCCCTGCTCGTGCGCCGGGGAGTCAGCCTCTTTCCGCTGACNAGNGGAGGCGGGCAGGAGAATGGGCTCCGGTCCGGAACCGAGAATGTTTCCCTCGCCGCGGGTTTTGCCCACGCAGTGAAGCTGGCGGTNGAGNTGCANNCTCNGGAGGCTCAGCGNCTNCGGGAATTGCGNGATGNNTTGGCNGNAGAGATCTCTNCANGNTTCAGCGANGTCACCCGCAACACTCCGCTGGANGACACCTTGCCGAACATCCTGAANATCTCCTTTGGCGGCGTTGAAGGGAGCTCACTTGCGAAGCTTCTTGATGAGATGGATGTGGCTGTTTCCACGGCCAGCGCCTGTCACTCCGGCAGCGGGAAGGGTTCACATGTACTGGAGGCGATGGGGCTGGAGCCCGCCCTGNTTCGCGGCGCGATCAGGTTCTCNTTNGGNCGNTCGAACTCGANCNCCCAGTTGCCGGANCTCCTCTCCTGCCTGGAAAAGGGNGTNGAANGATTGAGGCANCTCGCCGGTACGNAGTGATTTTTNGTTCGGNCGNGGGNCNGTCANGGACGNCTGGTCCCGGAGTTGNTCCCTNGNCCCTTCAGCTTCTTCNGAAGCTTCCTGGCGCAGCGNTCTGAGTCGACGTAGACCACNCCNTTCTCGGTGAACACCCGNCCCATTTTTTCGGTTTCCCCCCGGGTNCCGCAGATGGGGCAGNTTGAGAAGGTAGGGACATCGACAATCTTCTCGGCGCCCTCGGGTAATTCGAAGAGCGCTGTGGGTGTCTTTTCGTTCTTCAACTGGCGTGTGTCCACGGAGATGGTATAGCGGGGAAGATCGGTAATGACGGTCAGCTTAGCTTTCAGTGGGATGCCCTTGATCCCGCGGATCTTGTCGAGCACCTCTTCAGAGAAGACTCCAAGTCGGCGATACATTTCGAAATAGCTGCCCGAAGTCTCTGCCAGCTTTCCAGGGAGGGTGGCGGTGAGCACTGCATCGATAATGACGGTATCATTTTCGATAACGGTGAGGCGTCTGCAGGAAAAACCGAGGTGGTCGGCCGACTCCTTCCACTCCAGCTTGACGTCCCTCTTTCCACCTTCACGGAGNCCCAGTTTTTTCATCGCAAGCTTACGTTCCCTCGCGGAGTAGGCGCGCAGGATGCGCAATTGTTCCAGCTCGTGAATCCTTCGATTCCGCTGGTTCTCGTTCAGGTCTCCACTGTGTTCACGGTATTTCTTTCCACCGCCGGGGAGGGTGAAGATGGAGGTCTCTTTTTCTTTTCCGCAGTGCAACAGGAAGACGGTGTCCAGCACCTTGTCTTTTTCCGGAGTGTATTGCTCCAGGCGCAGGCGCCGGCTCTCCCCATCGATCCAGAGAACCTGGCGAACGGAGAGAGTCTTTCCAGATCCTCCCCCGGGAAGTCCGCTCGTAACCTGCTCGATTCGGATGGCGTCGATCTTCTCTACCTCCACTGGCTCCGCGCGGACAGGTGCCGTGAGAAGAAAGACCAGCAGGAAGCCGGGATGGAAGATTTTCGATAGTCTATCGGATTGCATTTTCAGCCATGGTCAGAGACTGGAGCTCGTTGATTTCCCATTCCCTCGCCCTGGTGTAGAGGGGGTAGGTCTTTTCCCGGGCCTGGAATTCGGCCGAATGCCTGATCCAGCGTCCCTGTGAGCGGTGGATGGAAAAGAGATCATGGAGAAGCTCGTGGTAGACGTTGTATTCCAGGTAGTAGGCCGGTACGCGTTCATCATCCAGGAGCCTGTTGATGATGATGACGTTTTGTTCTCCCGGAGACGTCTCGATCCATTTCCCCATGAGCTTGATGGTNGGGCGCTTGGACCAGCCGATAGCAGGNCGGCTGCTGACCAGTCGNCGTTCGGGAACATATTTTCTGATCACTCTTCGCAGGGTCTTTTCCAGGTCGTAGATCTTTCCNCTGGGGGAGNAGGGNCCGGGNNCGGACATTGTCGCTATGGTCTGGTGCCGGTTCTCGCCAACGTAATCAAGGATCCGGGTTCTCAGATTTTTTGCCTCGAGCTGGTTCCTGCGGGAAAAGCAGAAGCGAATGACGTCTTCGAGGATCGAATCGGGCGCCCTGCTGAAGAGGACATGGAGTCTCAGTGTTCCAGAGCCTTGCCGCTGGCTCAGGGAGACGGGGGTATTCGANCTCCTGGTGAAGACGATATCGAGGTTGCCGGCCAGGACGAACTCCGGCTGGTAGCGCCAGAGCAGGGAGCGGATTTTTTTCTCGGCGTTCGCCTCTCGATCGGCCTGGNGTTCCAGCCGGGAAGGCAGGGCGACGGCTCCACGCNCTCTCTCTCTTCTNTCCATACAGAAATCTTAGGGCGAATCAGCAGCCACCGCAAGAGATCGTGCAAGGGTTCAGCCGGCGAGGACTAGAGCTTGAGCTTCTTGTCGAACTCGACATTCGCCTTGATGCGAAGAAGTATCTTGACCGCGGTCTCCGGCTCCAGGGGTCCCAGGCTTTTTGAGACGACCTTCTTGGAGTTGACCTCGGTTATGTAGCGGTAGGTTTCGCCGCTGGGCAGGAAGAAACCCAGGGGGGTCTTCATGTTCTTGATGCCGTAGACAAAGTAGCTCCCCTCGCTCTCGCCTTCGAGCCTGCGGTGTTCTACAAATCCGGCGGCGGTCCGNTTGACGTCANTTTCCTCGATGNNGGTNTCGTAGACCTTGATCCATGCNGAGAGGACCTCGGTCCNNTCTGTGNCCGGGGCTGNNGCTGGTTTCGGTTCCGGGNTGCCTCCGCAGCTGGTAAGAANAATCGNNGCNGCGGCCATTCCAAGCCATCCANTTATCGTTNTTTTCATTTTAATCTCTCTGCTCCGCAGGGNCGCTGGACTCGATGGCAAAGAGCCGCTCGAGTTTTTTTNGTACAGATGGATCGGGAGGAATCTGCCTGCAATANGCCGAAACAGCATCTCTGACCAGCAGTCTTCCATCCGCTCCATATTTTCCCAAACGTTGATCTACCCATTCTTCCACTTCACCGGCCGACTTTCCAGCAGTGAGTTCAGAGACCAGCTTCGGCAGCACCTCCTGCGAAAAGTCCNGTTTCCATTCCAGCGGNACGAGATCGGANATCTCCAGCGCCCAGCGCGGCATGCNGATNCCNATTCGNTCGAGCNATTCGNCGCAGAGGCCGAGAGCGAGCTCNCTGGCAAGGGNGTCCGTCTCGGCTTTGCAGGANTGGAGGTCTGCAAGTGANCCTCCAGTNCCGATGGGAGGNGCTGAGACCTCGGCGTAGATCTTATGCTTCGGCTCGGTTCCGCTNGGCCTGGCGATGAGGCGGGCTCCNTCGGCNAGTCTGAATTCGAGAATNTTCCTGGCGNCGNGGTCGGAATCGCAGAGGATCGGGCCNAACGTCCCCTCCTCGTCCCTGTAATCAACCAGNTCNTCTACGGCTTGATCGTTGATCTGTCCGGGCGGTTTCTCTCTGAGGCTCTTCTGCGCAGCCCGGATATTGAGGTGTCCCCCGGCCCCGAGCATTACGGTCGAGACGTGTTGCGTCGATGTGTAGCCGAACTCCAGGTAGAGCTCGTCAAGGTAGGCGAGCAGGTTGCTGCCGCGGTCCTTGAGCGTAGATGAGAGCTCGGCGAGCAGCAGGGACGCGCCGGCTGCGTCCTTGTCGCGGATGTCGTTCGTGACGAGATAGCCATGCGATTCTTCCGTTCCGAGCAGGAAGTCGTCCAGCGTCCCCTTGATCTTGTCGAGATAGTGCCCCCGGGATTCAATGGCCGCGAGTACCTCGCAGATGTATTTAAAGCCGGTTGGGAGATGGGCTACCGATTGCGCTCCGCGCTGGCGAACCATCCTGTCCAGCAGCGAACTCGTAACCGTGGTGGAGACGCAAAATTTCCTGTGGAGCTCTTCGCCTGGGCAGGAGTCCAGCAGATAGGCGGCCAGGAGGAGACCGATCTGGTTTCCATTCAGGAAGCTCCAGCGGTTTTCAGCGTCGGGAGCCGTGACGCCAAGGCGGTCCGCATCCGGGTCGGTTGCCAGCGCGAGGTCAAGCTCGCCGTCCCTGGCGAAGCCGGTAACGAGATCCATCGATTCAGGTACCTCGGGGTTCGCCGTGCGGAATGGAACCGTGGGGAAGGCGCCATCCGGAGCAGCCTGTTCAGGGAGGCAGCTGACCCTGAAGCCGGCCTGGTCCAGCACCCGCTCTACCGAGCTGCTCCCGGTCCCATGCAGCGGNGTGAAGGCCACCNTGGCGGAGCGCGAAGATGGGTNAATGGAAGCCTGGAGATTTNCCTGGATGTACCGCTCGTGGATCTCCGGGGGGATGGTCTCCACCAGCCCATCCCGGACCGCGGCCTCCCAGGGGATGCTGGAGCTCTCGGTCGTGTTTTCGACGATCTCCGCCAACTCCTGGTCCAGGGGAGGGACCTCCTGGGCTCCAGCCGCGTTGTAGATCTTGGCCCCGTTGTCATCCGGATGGTTGTGGGAGGCGCTGATGTTGAGGCCTCCCAGAGCCTCCAGTGACCTGATGGCGAAGGAGAGCTCCGGTGTCGTTACGTACCCGTCCTCTCCGCCTGGCGGGAACCAGGCCTTGATTCCGTTGGCCGCGTAGATCCGGGCTGCGATCCTGGCGAAATCTTTCGAATGCATCCCGAGCAAGGGATTATCGATGCCCGGCTTGTAGACTTTCCGCAGGTCGTTGAAGACTCTTACGTCGTAGGCGATGACCACGGAGGGCCGGGCGGCGTCCTGGNGGAGCTTGAGGAAGTCGCAGTGGCCCTNGATCGAGGTGCCGAGGGTGAACGGGTTGAACCTGTTTGATCCGAAGCCGACGGGGCCCCGCCGGCCGCTGGTGCCGAAGGGGAGATGTTGGAAGAACGCATCAAAGAGCTTGTCGTATGATCCCGTCTGCAGCAGGTGATCCAGTTGGGGGAGGGAATCCGCGAACCTGTCATCCTGGAGCCAGCTTCCGAGGTTTTCGATGGCCTTCACTCTGACGGTCTCCGGCACATCGATGAGGCTGAAGCCGGCGCTGGTTTTGTCGATGAAATCAGGTACTGACATGGTTCTCAATCGTGCAGGCTGTGACGATCCGCTCCGAGAAGAAAACTCCGGACCCGTAATTCCTGCAAGCATCTTGTCGTATTTTATTNAGGTCGAGGCGNTCGGGAGGGGCGAGAGATCGGGTTTTCAGGGGTTTTGCCGGTTCGGTTGGCCGTCCGAGTCGGCCATGGGAGCGTCGTTATAGCCACCTTGCGGGGAGTCGTCGTTCATCAGTGTTCTGGTAATGTTCTGTTGCATAAATGTTTTGAGAAAAAAATGGGTCCTGAATATACTGCTTCTCAAGCAGATCGGGAAGAACATGCAGTTTCCGCATTCGCGGACTGTTGGGGAGATGGAAGGGTTTCCCTCTCAGGAGATAGCTGTGGTTTGCTTTCCTGGCAGTACCTGCCAGGAAAGCAAGCAGGTGGGTCCCGGAGCAGCTGATAGCTGAGTAAGCGGGTTGGCTTCTCGGCGGCTGTCTTGCCTGCTTTGTCGGAAAATGAATGAAGAGTGATTGTTGGGAGGTTGCGTGGAGTAGTGCCTGCGAAAGGGCATTGACCTGGAAGAGTTTGGCAGGTTCTGGCCTTACGCGGTGGTAATAGAGGACGGACGGGGGCTCCTGTCCGGGTGGAATCACGTCAGGATTAGTGGAAGAAGTAAAGAGAACAATGTTATCAAGAGTTAGCGAGAAGAAGGTCGAGGAACTGACAGTCAGAGAACTGGAAGAGCTCCTCCAGCGGAAGAAGGGAAACGTCACGATCGCTGAGCTCATGAAGGAGCGCGACCGTCTGCGCCTGGAGATTCGGCGAATAGATGACCAGATTGAGCTCATCGAGCGATCTGATCCTGCCGGGGGCGTGAAGCCCAGGCAGGGAGCTCCCCAGCTGGATGAATCCTTAAGCTCCACCGTCTCTGCGCGGGGAGTTGCCGAGGAAGGAGCGCCCCCTAGCTTCCTGGCCGGCAAGCGAAAGAATAACCTGAAGGATTATATTGCCCAGGTCCTCCTGCAGGCCCGAGGGCCGCTCTCCGCTTCCGAGATTCAGCGAGAGTTGCCGGGAGTCGGCTACATGTCCAGCTCGACCAATCCGAGATCTTTCTACAACACCGTTTTCCAGGCGCTGCAGCGTTACGATATTTTCGTCAAGGAGAGAAAGAAATATCGTCTCAGCGATGAGGCTCTTCGGGAGAACGGGGTGCGGGAGATCCTTCCTAAGAAGAAGACCAGGCTTAAAGACTATATCACCGATGTCCTGGGGAAATCTTCGACTCCCCTCAAGGCCTCTGAGATCGCCAGCAGGGTGGTGATCGCCGGCTATGATACCGACCTCGAGATGGAGGAATTGAATCAGCGGGTAGCCGGAACACTCAAGAAATATCTGAATAAGGACTTCGATTGGGACAGCCAGAGATATCGCCTGGCTGAGCGTTTCTGATTGTCGTGGTTTAGGGGGTCTCTCTCGGTGGATCGTGTAGTAAAATGCAGCCTGCTTGAGACTGGAATTACGATTTGACAAGCAGGCTCCAACAAGTTAAAGAATCTGACTGTGAAACTTGTGGGGACGTAGCTCAATTTGGTTAGAGTACCGGACTGTCGATCCGGTGGTTGAGGGTTCGAGTCCCTTCGTCCTCGCCAGTTTCCAGAGTCCTTGTGACCTAGGTTGCAGGGGCTCTTTTTTTTGCCCGAATTTAATATCAGGGCTGCGCTCTTCAGCGCAATCTGACCCGTGGGAAGAACTCCGGGATCATGAACCGCCAGATCCAGACATTGCGCTGTTTGCGTGGGATGAGGTGGCAGGGATTGATGCTCAGGGTCTTTGTCGCTCCCCGGCCGGTGTCGTCATCCGTCAGCAGGAGGCTGAGTCCGAAATTGAACCCGGCGGATGGGGGGGGGGCGGTTTTGAACAGAGGGAAGGAGGTCCATGGAAGCGCTACCTCGTAGATGGCGCCGCTTGAGTCGGGCTTCTTCTTGACGGAAAAGAGTCCCTGGGGCTCGTCGTCATCTTCTTCTTCGTTCTCTTCGTCGAGCCCGCCTTCCTGCTCGCCTTCCGCGCGCTCCTGTTCCTTGGCCTCCTTGCGGCGCTTGGGGATGGTCAGGCCGAGCGTCATCAGCTGGTCATCGCTGCCCTGGCGGTAGCCTCCATCTCCGTCAGGGTCGAGGCCGATCAGGAGACAGTCGCCTTTCCAGTTCTCCGCGTCTCGATCGTAGGCTCTGAGGATGTCATCTTCGACGTCGAGGGCGAAATAGAAGTACGATTCATCCCAGCCCGTGTAGAGGATGGCCGACAGATCCTCTTCCCCTTCCCACTGGCGGCTGAGTCCGGGGGCCGGGATCAGGTTGAGGTTGCGGGGAGCGGTCAGCAGCACCCTGTGAGCGTAGCTCCAGGAATCCTCCAGCCGGCCATCGATGACAGGAGGCGACTGGAGCTGGCGGGCGGTGATCTCCCTCGGATTGATATGCTTCATGGCCTCCTGCTTGATTCCCTCGAGAAGGTAGGCGATGTCCTCACGGCCCTTCGTGTTGTCCGAACTGAGGAGAGCCTCGGATATCAGCGTCCGGTCGAGCAGGGTTACTGCCGAAGGATAGTCGCCCGCCTGGAAGTACGCCAGGGCAAGGTCGATAACAGCTTTCGGTTCCGTTCGGTCTTTGAGATATACGTTGAGCAGTCCCATTCGCTTCCTGGCGGCGTTGGGATGGTCCGGGGAAGCAGCGCCGGTCATCCCGCAGCCTCCTCCGTCGGTCAGGAGCACGAGGTGGCCGGACGCCACGGCGCTGCGATAGGATCTCTTCTCGGCCAGGAAGCTGCTGAGCGGGTTGGGTTCGACAGCGCGCAGGAGCGTTCCCTTCACCCTGTCGTAGATGGAGATCGTCTGGCCGGGGTCGGGAAATATGATCGCGTTCTCCAGGATGTGAAGGTGCCGGCTTCGCATTCGGCCAAGGTAGGTCCCGAGGTGAATCTCCTTCTGGGGCCAGAGGGAGGAGATGTTCATGCCCCGAGTCCCCGGGATGCGGCGAACCTCCAGCGCCAGGAGTTTCAGCCTGTCGCTGCCGTGAATGACGAAGAGCTGGTGTCCATCGCGGAAGATGGAAAAGTAAGAGGGTCCCTTGCCGAATTTTTCATAGATCCATTCGCGCTTTCCGTTTTCGATGGAGAGTCCAGCCAGCGCGGGCGTTCCCCCTTCCCTGGCCAGCACGGCGATCACTTCGTCCGGCGCCTCTGCGGAGTGGGCGATCTGCTCGATGGTTCCTTCTGAGGGCTCAAAGCCCCATAGCACCGTCCTGTGGGCCAGGTCCAGCAGGAGCACGGCGCTGGTGAGAGGAAGGAGGCAGAGTCCCTTGCCAAGCTGGACGGGATCACCAACCTTNCTGGCGCTGTCGTAGGCCAGGGGCAGATTGAAGCTCTTTCTCCGGGCGCCGTCTTTTGCCGCAAGGGCGGTGTAGCCGAGGTCGCGCTGGTTGAGCACGAAGACCTCATCGCCGGCAAGCGCGGGCCTGGCCTGGGCCGGGTCGAATTTCAGCTCCTTCCTCCAGAGCTCAGCTCCGTTATGGTCGAAGCAATAGAGCTGCCGGTGGCTGCTGCTTAAGTAGACCCTGTCGGCTGTAACCAGGCACCCCCTGANTCNCTCGCTGAGCTGTCTGAAGACAGGCNGCTCAGNGCGAGGCAGCTTCTTCGTGCTCCNTCCGAGTGGAATGGACCAGCGGACCTTGCCTTGCTGGTGGTCNACGGCGAAGAGATTNCGATGGTCATGAAGGATCAGCAGCTTGCCGGCGAAGGAGCCCCGNAGCTCNTTGTCNCCGCTCCTGGCGAAGCGGAAATTCCTGTATTGGATGGGNTCGATGATGTACCCGGGGATCATGGACAGGTTGATGGTCCAGGAGGGTATNCCTGTGCTGACGTCTCTGCATTCAATGATCTCGCTGGCCTGGGTGAANAAGCTGTTTTTGCAGCTTTCCGGGCGTTCGCCTTCCGGNTCCAGGAAGATCTTTTCAGGCGAAAGCAGGTCAGCGGGGGAGCGCCAGNCCATCCTCAGCGGCGTGTGCAGCAGCTGGTTGTCGGCTGGCCTGAGCTCAGCCAGGCCGGGGTCGGCAAGACGCCGGCGGATGTAGGACCCTACAGTATCGGAGGCATCCATGCCGGGAATCGGCTCCACCCGCTTGTCGGGATGCGTCGCCAACAGCTCCTCGTAGAGCGCGCGGGTCTTCGCCCGCTTGCCGGCCCCGTAAAACATCTGGGCGGCCCGCAAGGCTGTCCGGACCGTGTCAAATCGCAGAGGGTAGTCATCCACGTAGCCCAGAAGTGTTCTGGCTGCCCGGATCGAGTTGCCCCGGTCAAGATACGAGATGGCCAGCTCCTTGTAGGCTGCCGCGGCGGCCTCGGTGAAGGGATAGAGACGGATGATCTCCCGGAGGCCATAGATCTCCCCGGATTTCCTGGCTGATCTGAGCTGGACGGCGGCTTTCGATTCGGTNTCCTGGAAGACCTCNCCGGGTTTCGGAACCGATTTTCGCAGGGAACGGATTTCAGACCGGATGAATTCTTCCGCAGGTATCTGAAGGAAACCATCGANCCTGTAAACAGACTTGTTTCCGGGTATGCCGGGCAGGCGGGATTTGTCCGTTGCGGGGCGCTCGACATCGAAGCTGAGCGCATCGTGGAAGGCGGNCAGGGCCCCCTTTGATTTCCCAGCTTTTTTGAGGAAGAGGCCAAGGACGATATTCGCGCTGACCTTTCGCGCAGGATTGTTTTCAACGCGAGTACGAATCTTCAGGAGNTCTTCAGCCCGGTNGGGTTCGGCTTCTCGAGCCAGCTGTTCAAGGGTCTCGGCGGTGGCCAGCTGGATCCCGTCGAGCTCGGAATTGGCCGGAGGCGGACTGGGCCTGGTCTCGATCCAGGATTCCAGGGTGTCGATTCCCGCCTCCAGGTCTCCTGACCGTAACCTCAGCCGGGCGAGTTCCAGCAGGTCGCGGGAGTCTCTCTTCTCTTTTTTCTCGAGCCGGTCAAGATCGCTCCGCAGGTCGCTGTAGGCTACGAAACCTCCGGGGTGGATCACCACGAGGCGATTTTCAGCCAGCAGCATATTTCCGCCGGCCTCGGGGAAATCCCAGAGATCACGTGATAGCAGCTTTCCGTCGAGAGCTGAGAGCTGCAGCAGCGAGCGTCTNCCGCTCAGCAGGATCCTGTTGCCGGCAAGGAGGCCTCGTCCCTGGGGGTGGATNCCCGGGTCAAGCTCGAAGCTCCAGAGGATCTTTCCACGAACGGCGCCCGAAAGCCCGACAGCGCTGACCCTGGATCCAGCGAGAAANCAGGCGGTAGTGTTTCGGCCGATGAGACTCGAGTGTTCTTCCCGCGAACAGCTCCAGGTGGTCNTTCCATCGGAGGCGCGAATTGAAAGAAGCCGGGTCGAGTCCTGCGGCGCCGCGATGACATCGCCGTTTCCGGCCGGGATGAGAGCGTTCGGATGCCAGCGGTTCTCATCTCGAATCGACTCCTTGAGACCGCTGGGGGAGAGAGAGTCGTATTCCTTAATCCAGGAGATCGTTCCGTCCTCAGCGTCCACGCTGGAGATAAATCCATGGTTGGCCAGGTAGAGAACGTTTTGTTCGATGACCAGGGGAGGCGAGGGGGTTGATCCCAGTCCCAGGAAGTCAGCGTTATCTTTGCTTCCGAGGTAGGTTTTCCACAGCAGCTCGCCTTCTCCATCAATCCTCGCCAGGTAGCAGAGGANCTGTTTTTCAGCCCTGACGTTGATCGGCAGGATGAGTCCGCCTCGATGNGGCGTACCGGCGGCGGGAGCTATGCCCTGNGCCGCCTTCTTGTCGTNGCCTCCGGCTTTTCGAAGAGCNCCTGTCGACAGGTTGAGNTCCTGCGTCTCAGGGTCGTAGGTGAATTCGCGCCTCCATGCGAGCTCTCCCGTTTCGAGAGCCAGGGCCTGGAGGGTGTTTCCATGAACGGCGAAGCAGGTCTCCCGGTTGCTTACGGGCGCGCCTGGCTGGAGGTAGCCAGTAGTCCGCGCCCCCAGCGCCGNTTGCCAGCGGGGTCTTCCTGAGGAGAGGTCTAAGGCGGTCAGCTGCCGCTCATGTTGCAGCAGAGCCACTCCGGATGCGAGGGTCGGATGGTAGGGGATCGGGATGTCGATTCCACCCTGGTCAGCTCCATCTCGGGCCGTTCTTCGCTCGCCGACGAACCGTCGGAAGTCCTCTTCGCTTGACTGTTGCCGCCACAGAACCTCGCCAGGCCTGAAGCTCTCCTGTGGAGAGCGAATGCCGCGGCTGTAGGAGACCGGATCGAGGAATGGACTGAGGGCANNGCTGGGCGCGCGGGCGGTCTGTCCGATGGATGCGGGGGATATTTTCAGCAGGGCGGTTATGGTGGTTTCGAGCGGCGGGGTTCGAGCTTCGGCGGGGTTCGCGGCCAGGATTTCCTTCAGCTGTCCCTGGTGGCGGGAGAAGGCGGCTGCATCAGCGAGTGCCAGGTCCGCCTGCAGGGCTGATATGAGGACCCTGGCTTTTTCCTGTGGAGCGAGCCTTGTGATTCCTCCCGCTCCAGGCTGGAGCAGGCGCCTGCTCCAGCGGCTTGCGGCAGGCCAGTCTCCCTGAAGTATTCTGTAGCCGATCTCTTCCCGCAGGACCACGTCGGCGATCTTCGCTTCGGGGAAATCTCTCAGGATCCGGTGCCTGAGCAATGCACGGGAACGGTCTGTTAGAATCGCCTCGGTGTCCTCCGAATAGAGGCTCCAGAGTCCCTTCAGGACGGCGTCAACGCGTTCGNCCAGACGCCGCCGCCATTGCGCCGGAAGGCGACGCCTGAAACGTTCAAGAGCCTTTCTGACACCCAGCGAGACGCCCGCATNGTTTGATACCACCAGGTTGATGGAGGGCTTGTCGAGCAGTCCAATCCAGGTTTCGAGTCCTTCGGTAACACTCTTCCAATCTTTCTCGGCCGAGCGTTCCTGCANCTCTTGCCAGAGCACCTGGAAGTCCTGCGAGGTGGGTGGAAAGAGNCNCGATGACTCATCCTGCTGNGANCTGAGCAGGCCGCCNGGAGCGAAGGCCAGNAGCGCNGCGCAGAGCGTCAGGGCTGAATTGCTGGGTACTCGCATGAATCCCGGGAGCTTCCTGGTAAAAGTGGCCGATTTGCGGCTTCAAACCGAATCAGAACCCACATTTTTTATAGGGAGCGTTGTCCCGGNCGTCAAGTCCTGCCTGTGGATCAGGAAGTATGTTTCCCGGANACCTCAGGTGCTGAGGTCAACGTCNAGGGAGCGCGAGNCGGCATTGTCGATGGTNGCCTGNNGTTCTNNGCGGGGACTGTTGTAGACATGACTGAATACGGCTGAGAGGGTCTCGACGGGNTGNNCTCCTCTTCCCGGGAGNGACAGGTCTTTGTAGAAGAGCATCAGNAACAGGTCTTCACCCGGCTCTCCGTNGAAGGGNACATTCAGCACGCCGGACCAGCCCGGGCCAGGNGCCCGCGGNGATCGGTCCTGTNCGTNGGAGCGCCAGAGGCTGCGGGGGGCTTCCATATCGATGGATCCCCAGCTCTGGAGGCATTGCCAGGNGCCGCCGTCCATTTTACGGCTGACCAGGGCCGCATTCGCTCCGAAGCCCCGCTCGAGGGTTTNCCAGGCCANCTCCNGGNCTTCCTGNGATNGCAAGCGGCTGCCGGCGAGNCCGGCAAGTGTTTCNAGNAGCTCGCTCCGGGACAGNTCTNTTCNNTCNNGCATTTCGGGNTTTGATTCTTCNGGCNCCGCGCAGGCGGGNGNGNCNTCGNCNCCGCCATCGGNCATTACCGACCTGACTGTTTTCAGCAGNTCCTCTTCAAAGTCGAGGATGGGNTTGGTTATGTAGTCNATCGCGCCNAGGCGAAGGGCCTCGAAGGCGTTGTCCATGCTGTTGCAGCCGGTCGCTATAATGACCTGGACGGCCGGGTCGACCCTCTTCAGTTCACGGAGGACTTCGAGTCCATGCATTCCGGGCATGACGAGGTCCAGCAGTACGAGGTCGATGNCATCGCCCTGCCGCGCGAATATATTCAGGGCCTCGCCGCCGCTCGCAGCGGCGGAAACCTCAAAACCGTTGCTCTCAAAGTAGAGCTCCAGGGCGTCCCGGATAAAGGCCTCGTCATCGACCAGGAGAATGTGGGGCCGTCCTTCATCTCCGTTCAACGCGCTTTTCCCCGGTCTCTGCTTCATGCCTCTACCGCCATGTTGAGGATTGTCGAGAGATCATCGAGCTTGAATGGCTTGAGCAGGTGGGCGTGGCAGCTTTCGAGGATCTCTTCGGGTATGTTCTCCGCCAGGTTGCCTGTACAAAGGATGATCCTGGCCCGGGGGTCCGCCTGCTTGAGCCGGCGGAAGGTGTCGATTCCGTCGCTGGAGTTCTTCATGCAGACATCGAGGATGATGAAGTCGAAATCCCGTGTACGGCAGACCTCGATGGCCTCTTCGCCCGTGGATCGGCAGACGACATTGTCGGTTCCGAGGAAGTCGCTGAGCATCTGCCTGATCTGCTCTTCATCGTCGATGACCAGGATGCGGTGATTCCCCTCACGGTTTTCCAGCGCGGCCGGGTCGCCGGAAGCCGCTGGAACGGCTCCGCCGGCAGCCTGCTCGAATACCGGCAACGCGATAGAGAAGGTCGTACCCATGCCTGGGGCGCTCTCCACGGTGATCCGGCCGCCCCGCGACTGGATGATGTTGTAGCAGACCGACAGTCCAAGCCCGGTGCCTTCCTGCCGCCCGCCTCCGAGCGCTCCCTTCGTGGTGAAGAAGGGGTCAAAGATCCTGTTCAGGTTCTCTTCCGGGATGCCGGATCCCGTATCGCCAACGGTGATCTCTATCATTTTTTCAGGCCCGGATCTCTTTACCGACAGTGTGATCTCCCCCCTGGCCTCAATCGCATGGATTCCATTGATGAGGAGATTCAGGATGACCTCCTGCAACTGTCCGGCGCTGATGGCGGCGGTGGGAACCTTCTGGATATCGAGCGAGATCTCGATGCCATTGGATTCGGCCTCTTTCTTGACCAGGCAGAGAGCGCCGTGGATGACATCCTGTACATCGCAGGCGGAGTTTTCTTCTCCTTTGCGGTTGTAGGATGAGAGACTTCCGGTCAACTCCTGCGCCCTCTGGGCCTGGGTGAGAGCCACCTCTACCAGCTGCGGCATATATTTTGGGTTCTTCTTGGCGAGCTGGGCGTACCCTGAGATCCCGGCCATGATATTGTTGAACTCATGGGCGATTCCCGATGCGAGGAGTCCTATGGTGGCGATTTTCTCGGTTCGTACCAGCTCGTACTGTGATTCGACCAGCTGGCGGTTGCGCTCGGTGAGCTCATCTGTGGCGCTCTTCAGGCGCAGTGAGGAGCGGATTCTCGCCAGCAGCTCAGGGTGCTTGAACGGTTTCGGGATGAAGTCGTCGGCACCGGCGTCGAGGCCTTCGATCCGGTTGTCGACCGAGCCCTGTCCGGTCACCAGGAGAATCATCATTCCCCGCGTGGTCTCGTCGCTTTTCAGTTTCCTGCAGACCTCGATTCCATCCACTCCGGGCAGAATCCAGTCAAGCAGGATGAGGTCCGGTTTTTCCAGGCGAGCGATCTCCAGGGCCTCCTCTCCGCTCATCGCTGTCAGCGTCGAGTAGCCCTGCAGTTCGAGGAGACGGGAGATCGCTCCGAGGAGCTCTTCGTTGTCGTCAACGATCAGGATCTTTCCCGGCTCGGCGGCCTGGTTTTCTCTTACAGTTTCGGTCATGCGCTTTCATCTCCGGCCGGCTGAGATTCTGTCTCTTCACGGTTGAAGTTCAGATTCGAGTCCAGGGTTTCCAGCAGCACGTTGGCGTTCGTGATGATGTGCTCGACATCCTTGCGAACAGCAGCCGTCAGGTGTTCGTCCATCAGGATCAGCTCGGCGTAGCAGAAGACCGCGTTGAGGGGATTTTTCAGGCTGTGGGCAAGGCTCCTCATGCTCTCGCGGTGACGAAGCTCCTGGTGCGAGGGATCAAGCAGGATAGACTGCCATCTCGTCATCGCCCGGATGCGGCAGTCCAGCTCTTCCCGTCTTCCCGGGAGTACGACAAAATCAGCGGCTCCGTTTTCAATCCAGCGCCGGCCTTCTTTCTCGTCGCTTACCGCAGCCAGGGTCAAGGGGGGGAGCCCATCTCTTTCAAGAAGGCTATCCAGGTCTCCAAGCCTGACGAGGTCNGCATCGAGCACGATNCAGAGCGAGGANGAGNCTTGCCGGCGACTTCCCAGCAGGCNTTCGATGCTGCTGTATTCGTGTACCTGCAGCGAGCGAAGCAGACTGCTGGCCGATCGCAGCCGGCCGGCCGGATCGATCAGGGCTAATATTCTATCCTTCATGACTTGTTTCCCCTGTATGTCAATGCATACAAAGAAGATAGAGGTTTTGACATAAGCTCCCCCGGGACCGGTCGATCCACCCGATTTCCCTGCATAGAAGATTACGATGTAGAGAATATCGGGGCAAAAGGGGGNCTGTAGGGCTTGAGCAGGGCTCCAGGGGCGGTTTACCGGCCCCTCGGTAGCTTACTCAGAGCAGCGCCTGAAAGTCTGGCGGCAGGGGAGCGGCCAATTCGATGTCCTGTTTCAGGCGCGGATGCCAGAACCGGATCGATTCAGAGTGCAGCAGGTAGCGAAGAGGCCAGTCCCGGCGTTCCGGTCGTTCCCCTGGAGAATCGCCTCCGTAGCGTTCGTCTCCCGCGATCGGATGGCCGACAGCCGCCAGGTGGATGCGGATCTGGTTCTGTCGCCCCGTGCAGGGAACACAGCGAAGCAGGGTGTGATCCCCATAGCTGTCGAGCACGGTAACGAGTGTCCTGGAATCTTTCAGGGGTTCCTGCTCGAGGGCGGATTTCAGGCAGCGGCCCTCGCCGATGGGTATGTCAATCTCGTTGCGGTCGGGCGGGAAGAGCCCATTGGCAAGAGCCAGGTAGCTCTTTGACACGGTCCGTTTTTCAAACTGCTGCTGTACGTCCCGGTGGACATAGTTTTTTTTCCCGATGACAACCACTCCCGTGGTGTCCCGGTCCAGCCGATGGCAGAGCTTTGGAATCACCTCTTCCTG
The DNA here is from genome assembly GCA_002708465.1 of Planctomycetota bacterium. Next base: position 5,782 of record PAOC01000085.1, on the reverse strand, counting down.
ACCTGCATCGGTGGAGTGATAGCGGTGATGGAGATAGTTGATCAAGGTGTCGTAGACATGGCGGCCAACCGGATGTACGAGCATTCCAGGCGGCTTGTTGACCACCACGAGCCATTCGTCTTCGTAGATGATATCGAGCTTGCGCTCAGAATAGTCATCAGGCAGTCCGAGACCGCTCGACAGGCGTATCTCGACCACATCGTCAAAATGCACGCGCCGGCTGGCCTTGGTCTTTTCACCGTTGACAGTCACTCGTCCATCCTTGATGAGACCCTGGAGGCGGCTGCGCGATTTCCAGGCGAGGTTGCTGACAAGAAAGCTGTCGAGGCGTTGGGGCTCTCCTGTCTTGACCACCAGCGTGAGGTGGTTTCTTTCCTCTGAGAGGTTTCTTCCGCGGCCGATCAAGAGCTCTTCTCCAGGGAAGGTCCGTCGGCGCTCTCGCTTGAGGGAGATGTTCGCTCCGGCCGACACGTATTCAATTCAGTCCTGGTCACGTCAGGTCCGAAGGGCAAGAACAAAGGGTTCGTAACTGTAGGGAATGTCGTATCGTTTCGCCAACTCCCTGATCTCAGCGTGGTATTTCTCGTAGATTGCCTGCAACTGCTCTGCGAAGTTTCCATCGCAAAAATAGGTACGGCAGCCGAGCGGCCTCCTCTCCCGCTCTACACAGCGGCCATCTTCCCAGAAGGGGCAGAGTACGTTGTCGGGGGGAAAGGTCTCGGGGTGTTTTTCCCTGACGTATTCAAGCTCCAGGCTGGAGGCGAAGAGGGTGTGGTCGACTTTCTCAAAATCACAGCAATCTCCGCGTAGCCAGCACTCGACGCCGCTCTCGCTGATCTCTTTGTCTACACGCCGATAGAGCTTTTCGAGAGCTTCGAAAGCTTCGGCAGGCAGTCGGTTTTTCGGTTCTTCCCGTTGCTTCGGATGGCTCGAATTTTGAGTCATAAACCCGATTATGTGCTTTTTCGCCAACCTATGAAAGAAGCAGTCATTAAATGAATAGTGCTGGATGTCAGGATATCTGACAGGTAACCGGCCGATGCCGCTTCTGCTCTTATCGCTCTATCTTCAGTCAATNAAACGGGTTAGGGATAATAATTGCGAGATGGAACAGTGGTTGCATATTTGTTNNCNTCGAGTCCTAGGCATTATTNAGCCAGGATGGGCTCCAGNACCCGACAGATTTCGGNATCNACCTNTTTCTATTCAAGTTATCGGCTCATTTATTCCGAAAAAATATAGAGTGTAGCAGTCTTTTTTGCCGCGNTGGCTCAATTGGTTGGAGGAGTCCTTGATAGGGCCACGATCATCGCTGAGGAGAAAGCTTTGTTGTTTCTTACAGTGCATCACCTGCACTGTTTGCTGTTGGTGCGTCNTCGCGCAAGCCTCCCCCTGGCAGGGGTTNGAGCGCGAGGGTGTTTCCATAATGCGGGGGGCAACTGAGGCTTATGGCAAAGCTTACGACTGCTGGTCAGAGATAGAGAGTCTGGCTNTAAAACTCGCAGAGCCGAGCTTGAAGCAGACCTCGAGGGCTCGTCGTCTTAATCTGGCGGTCAGTATGCTNGATTCGAATGAATTCAGCGTACTGGCTAAGGGTGGCGACGACCCTCTGAGGGTTCCTGTCCTGGTTACCAGGGCNGGGCGGAAGATCGATGGGAAGGNGCTGGGAGAGATCATCAGGATCCTCTCGCTCGTTCGCCAGCGTTATCCTCTCCAGCACAATGCCGAGGCCCGGGATCTCCCACTGGTCTACGAGGCNCTGGCGGTACTGCACGGTATTCACGGTGACAGCATCCAGCAGNGGGCGGATGNGNNTTTTCGAAAAGCCCTCGCGGCCATCGAGGNGANCTCGCGGCCTTCCCCNGAAGGAGCNGCCGCNGCGATCAGGCTCCNATTCATGCTGCGTGATTTCAAGGGGGCGTGGAATTATTCGANTCTCCATCAAGNNCTTCTTGAAAAGGCAGACCGGGACACCCGCCTTCGTACNCTCGNNCTGCTNGCCCGGGCCGCGAAGTTTCTCGGNTACGGCGACAGGCTCCTCNCCATCAGGGNGCAGATTACCGCCCTGGGGGGCAAGGCGGAGCAGGCNCCAAGGCCGCGTTCCCGTTTTGCCGGGCTCNCGGTCGGCTCGCGCGCTGAGCTGACCCTGGTCGCCAGCGGNNTGGTCCGCCTGCTCGCNTCCTGCGAATTGCGAAAGAGGGACAGGGCTCTCCTGGCCTTTATCGCCTCCCTGTCCGCTNTCGANCTGGGAGAGTATGCGTTGGCCAGGGAGNTGCTTGAAGTTGATCTCGCCGGGNTNGGTTATCCCTGGCTGGANGCNGCGGTCACTTCCCGNGCGGGTATGGCCTGCGAACTGCTGGGNGATTTNGAGGGGGCGCTCCATTNGCTGAANCGTGCCCGCNCGCTGGCTGTCGCCNCCGGGGCAGNGGCCTTTGTCGCGCGTCTTGACCTGAACGAGGCNGCGGTGCTCNTGGCGCTGGGAAAACCGGTCGCNGCGGGTGAGCGGGNCCGGGGGCTGGTGNGAAGCCCCGCTGCTTCCCTCGAGGTCAGGATCAGGGCGCGCATACTGATGGGNGCGGCCCTGTATGAGCGGGGAAGAAGTGAGCCGGAACGNCTGTCCCAGGCNCTGAGGGTCTTCCNGNCCGTGGATCGTGANCTGGACGCCGATGCGGCGAGNAAGCTGCCGGGGAAGCTGGANCTGGAGCTGACCAACTCGATCTACCAGGCCAANNTCCTGCGCAAGCAGGCCCNGGCTCTTGGCGGCAAAGAAAAGANCGACAGGTATCGCAAGGCGATCAGCCTGCAGGACGATGCCATGCGGCGCGCCGGAGAGGCTGGNAATACCAGGCTTTCGGCTATCGCCGGATCCAATCTCGGGGAGCTTTACCTCGAGTCAGGATCTTATGAAAGCGCGGAGAAGTTTACCCGGTGGGCGCTCGACAGGGCGGTTGATTCCGGGCAGTTTGAGACCCAGTGGAGATGCCACTGGTACCTCGCCCGCATCGCCGAGAAGATGGGGCGAAGAGGCGAAGCTGAAAAGAACCTGGGCGAGGCGGTTCAGATTGTGGAATCCTACCGTGCGAGGATCCTGGACGTGGAGTCGAAGACAGGCTACATGACCGACAAGCTGGATATGTACCGCTATCTCGTTCGTCGTGAAATGAGCGGAGGACGAGCGGTCCGCGCTCTGGAGTTCGCGGAGCGTTCACGAGCTCGCGCCCTGGTCGAGTCTATGGGTTGGAGGTTCGTCACGCTGGCTGAACCCAACGGCAGCAGGCTCTATCGCCAGTATGTTTCACTCAACGGCAGGGCTAACCTTTCTGGGGGCGGTGGAGCCATGAGCCTGCTCGGGGTCAGGGGGGCGCGTGAAGATTTCAACGCCCTGCGCGAGCGCCTGGCGGCAGTGAAGCAAAGGCTTCAGCACGCGGCGCTCAAGCAGCCTCTGCTCGGGATGCTGGTAGATGGGGCGCCCGCTACGGCGGCCGAGATCATAGCGGAATTGCCGGCGGATACAGCCTTGCTGGAATACTTCTCGCTGGGCGATTCTCTGGCGGTCTTCCTGGTCCAGGATGGGAAGGTGACCGTGGTCGAGTTGAAGGTCAGTCCTCTCAAGCTGGCGGCTACCATTCGGCGTTATCTTGCCGGTTCTGCCGCGGACCAGGCTCTCTCCAGCCGGCTCTACAAGGAGCTCCTCTCTCCCATCGCGGCGCGGGTGAAGAAGTCACGCGTCCTGATCATTCCCCATGGAGTTCTTCACAGGCTACCGTTTGAAACTCTTGCGGGGCCGGAGGGTTTCCAGGTTGAGAGATGGGCGATCTCGTATCTCCAGAGCGCGAGCCTGTTGAGGTATCTTCGTTTGAACTCGGTGCGAGGCGGAGCCGGGGGCCCCAGCGTTGGGAGGAAGCCGCTCAAGCTGCTCGCTCTTGCTGATCCGGACACCGATTACGACCGGGACGGAAAGCCGAATAAGGTGAGCCTGGTACACGCCCGCAAGGAGGTCGCGGCTTTTTCTCCCGGCTTCCGTGAGAGTGTCGTGTTGAGCGGCATCCAGGCCAGGGAGAGCGTCATTGCGGCGCTGTCGAGGGGGCAGGATGTTATTCATTTTGCCTGTCACGGCGAGTTCTATCCCGCCAGGCCATGGGAGTCGACCCTGTTTCTCGCTCCGGGCGGGGAGGGCGCGAAGGCCAGCTCGTGTGATGGCAGGTTGAAGGCCTGGGAGATCTACGCGATGGATCTGAAGGGAAACCGGCTGGTGACTCTCTCCGGCTGCGAGACGGGCCGAAATGAAATCCAGGGAGGAGATGATCCAGTCGGGCTTGCTACCGCTTTTCTGCATTGCGGAGCCGGAGCCCTGCTGGTGAGCCTCTGGAAGGTGGAGGATGCGGCAACTGCTGAGTTGATGAGCTTGTTTTACGATCATTGGATTCGCCGCGGCAGGGATCGCGTCGATGCATTGCGACAGGCGAAGCTCGCGATGTTGAAGGGAAAATACAGTCACCCGCGTCAGTGGGCGGCCTTCGTATTCGTCGGAGACCGTTGATCATGTGCTTGAAGGCCGCCTGCGGGTGAAAGGAATATGAAAGTGAAGAGAACCAAGGAGTTGAGAATGGACACCAGAGGAACGAATCTTCCAGGTTGGTTCGGGGCGTTTTTTCTGCTTTGCGCGATAGCGGGCGGAATCGTAGTCAGCTGCAAAACCACCGAGCCTCCGGCCGGAACGCAGAAAGATGAAAGCGCCGGAGCCGAAGAGGGCGCCGCGTTCCCGCGGTCGTCCGAAAATCCGGCTGCTGGCGAAGCTTCTATTGAGCAGGGGGCTGCTGTCGAAATCGGTAAAGGGGAGGGGGAGCCGCAGCCCTCCATTGAGGACGGGCCGATTGTCGGGCAAGCTCCGGCTCCTCCGCCAGCGATCGAGAAGGAGGAGGCTCCAGAGCCAGCTCCGCCGGTCGCTGAGGTCAGCGAGGTCGCTGATGTTCCCACCGCAACCGGGTCGGAAATCGTCAGTAAGGTTGACTCTCCGCTGGAGGACAGCCGCGCCCTGGCGCTCCTGGATGAGCTGAATCTTCATCGCCCGGCTGTTTTACCCGGCAAGCCTGCCGTCTCACCGCCGCGGAAAGAAAAGAGCGATTCTGGTGAGGGCCAGTCTGCGGCGAAGGAAGCTTCCGAAGAGGTCAAGGTGCTGGCGCCGGTTGTTGAGTCTCTCGAGCCATCGTCCCCGGCTGGGAACGAAGCAGAGCCCCCGGAGATCAACAAGGATGTTCTGGATGCGCTGAACCGGCTGAAGGCCGCGCGGGGGAAGGTTTCTTCAGATCCCGAGAGCGCGGCGGAGGCAGGAGTTTCACCCGAGGAGAAGAAGGAGCCTCCCGTTTCCGAGCCGGCCCCGGCGGCAGGGGAGCGGAAGGAAGAGCCGGTTCTCCGCGGCGGCGAGCCCGCGCCCAAACCCGCGCCGGTTCCTGCGAAGGCTGAGCCCGCGTCCAAGCCCGAGCCTGCTCCTCGCCCCCAGGGCTATATCACCTTCAAGACGCTCTTTCACAAGGGCGCCACCGAGGCGATCAGTTTTGTCGAGAGTGTCAAGCCGGACTGGATCCAGAAGGGACACCTGAGCAAGGTGGAGGGGAAGAAGAATTCGCTGGTGATTTTTGGGGAGACCGATGTTCCCGCTGATCCGTTGACACTCGAGATCGTGGATATGCTTGATCGCTAAGACCAGCTCGACCTGGACATCAAGCGCGAGTTCCTGCGTCCGAAGTATGTCGACGCTCGTCTGGCGATGGACGCCCTGTTG
>PAOC01000097.1 GCA_002708465.1 Planctomycetota bacterium | reverse complement strand
TCTGCACCATGACGGCCTTGGTTATCATTATTACCGGCGCCCATATTGCTCCGGAAAATGCAGAGATCGTCGCCAGTAATAATGGCGGCATGCTGACCTCCCAGGCTTTTAGAAGTCAGATCGAGTGGTTTCCAGAAATTCTTGCCGTAGCGGTGTTTCTTTTCGCCTTCTCGACCATGATTTCCTGGTCGTATTACGGTGAGCGTTGCTGGGCCTGGCTGTTTGGTGATGGCTCCTCAATGATTTACCGTGTCCTCTTCCTGGTCTTTACCTTCCTGGGCTCGATTGTCACTGCTACCAATATTCTTGAGTTCAGCGATCTGATGATCCTGGGGATGGCCTTGCCGAATATTCTTGGGGTACTTCTCCTGAGCGGCGTGGTTGGCCGTGACCTCAAAGAATATACCGGCATGTTGAAACGTGGAGAGCTCGAGCCGGGTTATTCCGCCAGCGGCAAGGAAGAGAACGCGGGTGAAGAAGCCGGAGCAGACGAAGCCGGCAAGGCGGAGGATGAAGCCCCGGAGGCCTGATTGCATCCTCAGGCGGGATCACCTAAAATCCATCTGTGCCCCACAGGGGGCAGTGACTAGTCAACTGTAGTGGATTCATCGATATGCCAAAGGTCACCTTTACCCGGGAAAAAAAGACCGTCGAATGCGACGAGGGCGAGAAGCTGCGCAATGTGGCNATCGCCAACGAGATCGAGCTCTANCCGGGCATGAAGCGCTATTTCAACTGCCGCGGTTTCGGCCAGTGCGGCGAGTGCCGGGTCCATGTCACCAAGGGCATGGAGAATCTCGCCCCCAAGACATTCCTGGAGAAGATTCGCATCGCCGTGAGCTGGTTCAAGATCGGCAACGAGGACAAGGTGCGGCTCTCCTGCCAGTCCAAGGTCCTGGGGGACTGTGATGTCGAGACTCAACCGGAGTTCAACTGGTTCGGTAANCGGTAGCCGGGTCCCTTGAATTCCGCCTACTACGAGCTCCTCAAGGGGATCGAGACGCGGCTCAAGGCGGGCATCCCGCTGAGAGATTCCCTGGAGGGATTGGAGAGGGATGGGAGGGGCGCCCTCGCTGCTCTTGCAGGAGCTCTTCGCTCTCAGATCGAGGCGGGCGCCACGCTGGCCCAGGCCCTNGGTGANCTTCCGGCATCTACACCTCCGGCCCATGCCGCCCTTATCGATGCGGGCGAGAGNTCCGGCCGCCTCNATGAGACCCTTGCCGATATCATCGCGGAGGAGANCATCCTGGCCGATGCCCGNCGCCGCCTGCAGCTAAGGCTCGCNTATCCCNTGCTGATCTGCTGTCTCGCTTTTCTGCTGCCGTTTCTCTNNCTGGTCTTTCAAGGGCGNACNNGNGAGTACCTGTTGATCCAGGCCTGTTTCTTCGGTCCGCTTGGGGCTCTCCTGTTGCTGGTGTTTTTCCGTCACCGGTTTTTCCCGCGNGGCTCNAGCCAGCGCCTGCTTTTCGAACGCATCGTGCTCGTTGTTCCATTCTTCGGCAGGCTCGCNCAGGAGTACGCCCTCGCCGGTTCTCTGCAATTGCTCGGCCGCCTGCTGCAGGCCGGGCTGGGCTATGCCGATGGCCTGCCGCTTGTCAGCGAAGCCGCCGGNCTGCANCGGCTCNCGCTGCAATTCAAGGAGATGGCNGCCGGGATCGCGGACGGAGCCAGCGCNTCCGAGGGGCTCAGCCGCATCACGGGGATTCCCCTGGAGCTGCGCTCGCGGTTGGCCTCAGGCGATGTTTCCGGAACGATTGACCAGGCCCTGGTCAAATCCGGAGCCGAGCTGCGTGAGGCCGCTCTCGCCCGGCTGGAAACAGTCGTCAAGGTNCTGCCGATTCTGGTGTACCTGCTTGCCGCGGGCCTCGTCTTGTGGCGNGCGGTGTCCGTCTTCTCAGGGCTTCCCGGAGGTTTCTGATGCCTTCAACCAGGAAGAAATACGTCCGGCTTTGCGTGCTCTGCGCCCTCTTTCTGGTGGTTGTGGTCGGCATCGGCAGCTGCCGGGAGCTCCCTCCGAAGCTGCCGCGGGACCGGGNGCCTCTCAAGAATNCCGGCTGGCCGGCGCCGACGGTATATGACGACGATCCTCTGCATCCGGCCAACCGCTGGTACCAGCGATCCTTCGCTCCCCGCGACGGGCTTGGCAGGATTCTCGAGCTCGATGGGACGAAGGGTCCCTCGCGCCTGGAAAACCCGGGCGCCCTCGACCGGGCGGAGATCAGGTCACTTCTCGAGGCGCTTGNAGCTGAGCCGCCGGAGGCAGGAGNGGGCCGTGCTCGCTGTCGCAGNGATCTGCTCGCCCAGGCNGAATACTGGGGCGAGCGCGATGCNGACCTNGCGGCCCTGCACAGGAAGANGGCCGAGNCGCTNGCTCCGGCANGGAAGAACCCCTGANTCGGCGGCTGANCTCAGATCTCGATGCGNACCAGCTCCTCCTGGTGAGGGGGACCGGTCACCTCGGCGCCNTGCCCGGTATGGTACACATCAACCTCGCTGCGGATACCGATCCGCTNCTCCGGCATGTAGATGCCCGGTTCGACCGTGAACAGGGTTCCGGGGATCAGCTTGCGATCGTCGTAGGTTTCGAAGTCATCGAGGTGCGCGCCATTGCCGTGGATGCACTCGTGGAGGCTGTGACCGGTGCGGTGGACAAAATACTCTCCATATCCCGCATCTGTGATCACCCCGCGGGTGACGCGGTCGAGATCGCAGCCACGGATCTCCTCGCCGCTCGAGAAGGCCTCNTGCGCTCGCTCGCAGGCGGCCTTGCGCGAGTCCCGCACTACGNTGAACACCTTCAGCATCTCCGCGGGAGGCTCACTTCCTATAAAGGCGCACCAGGTGATGTCGGCGTAGATCGAGCCNGGNTNTGTCTCCTTGGCCCAGACATCGAAAAGCAGCAGGTCTCCGGGGCGNACCTCGGCTGAATTTTCGGCCGGNACCTCGAAGTGAGGATCNGCGGCATGCTCGTTGACCCCGACGATGGGGTCATGGTCATTTTCAAAGCCCCCTTCGCGAATACTCTTGTTGGCGTAGTCGCAGATGTCACGCTCGGTGATGGTCCTGCCAGCGCGCAGCGTATCACCTACAAGAGCGAAGACTTCGTCAACAACGCCGCGAATGTGGGCGCCTGCCCGGCGGTGGCTCTCAAGCTGNTCAGGGCTGAGGACGGATTCGAAGATCTGGATGAGNTCGCCGCTGGTGACAACCTCNACCCCCTTGCTNCGCACCTTTTCAACGGTTCCGGCATCGACCCTGGAGACGTAGGGGTTGTCGGTGGCGTAATTCATCGCGACCCTGGAGCTTCCGGAGAGGATCTCCTGGAGCGCGGCATCGAGGGACTGCCTGGTTCCGTAGACTATTTTTGAGCCCGGCAGGTGGTCGAGGGCGGCGGCCTCGATGGCATGGACGAGCTTGGAGGGCTCTCCCTCTGCCGGAACGAAAAAGAACCACCTGCGCGTACCCATCTTGCCGGGGGCGAAGCGGAGGATGCTGTGGGCGATGGGGTCCAGGCCGCGGAAGTCATAGAAGAGCCAGCCGTCCAGGCCGGCCTCTTTGAGCTCAGCCTGCATCTTTTCGAGTTCGAAGGGTTTTGAGTTGTCCACTTGCTGGATCTCCCTGTCTTGTTTTGCTGTATAGAATTTCGGGGGATCCTGATCATAACAGAATCCGCCTCTCCAGAGGTCGTACTTCCTTAGCGGATTATCCTGTGACGCGCCGGCTGTTCAGCGCGGCTCCGTCCCGACACCGGGGAATGGAGCCGGGGGTTGGGGCCCTCCCCTGTAGAGGAAGTTCAGGAGGTAGACGGGGTCCGCGAGGTCCAGGGCTCCATCGGCGTTGATGTCGGAGGCCTCGTTGATTCGGGGACGCTCGCCATCGAGGAAAAGATAGGCGATCACGAAGACTGCGTCGCTCAGGTTGACGGTCTCATCTCCATTGGCATCGCTTCGCAGGAAGTGAAGCTCAGGGGTNAAGCGAGTGACNCCCGAGGCATCGACNTAGTTNCCGTAGCTTGCCAGGAGGGANCCGCCNTGTTGCCCGGCTCCGGGCTCAAAGCTTTCNCTGCCGGCGTTCGCNGCAAGGTAGANCATGCCTCCTCCCGGNTCCGTNCCGATGGACAGNCGGGCGAAGGCGTTCCTGGAAAAANCCATCCCGGGATCGATGGTGTCGATAGATCCCACGCCGCTCTGGAAGCCGAGGCTCGTCGCGTAGAGCTTGCCGTCAAGCCAGGCGAGGTCGTAATAGCCGCCCATTTCCGTACAGAGGAGCTCACCATCGGTGAGCTGGAGAGCTCCTTCGCCGACCGCCGCGGCGAGCTGCGCGGGACTGAAGCGCACGAGTTTTTCCGATGCCAACCCGGTTTCGCTGTCGGTCAGGCCGGAGGTTGCCAGGTAGAGGTTGCCGGCCGGGTCAAAGGTGATGGGGCCTGAGAATGGAGAGCTGCCGGCGACAATCTCATCGTTGGCAGCCTCCGGATCATCGTCTAGAAGCCACACGGAGTTGCCTGGAGAAGCTCCCAGGCCGGAGATGAAACCTCTTCCGGCTATCTCCCGGCGGGCGGCCCGCGGGGCGAAGACCATGTCAAAGTTGAAGCCGATTCGGTCGACAAGCTGCGCGCCGCTTCCGTCAAGAGGCACCCTGTAGATATTCTGTTCCGAGCTTTCTCCGAACCAGGCGTTGAGTCCCCCAGGCCCCATGACCAGGAAGGAGCCGAAAACAGCCGGCTGAAAGGAGGCTAGGATCCTGATGCCGTCTTCACAGTGAATCCGGATCTCGCCGCCCTCGCTGACAATGGGCTCGCCTTCAGATGAGAACGCGAGTCCTCCGAGTTGCAGTGCGAAGGGGGCGCCCGCATCGTAGCTGAAGAGTTGCTCCGCTTCGAATCCATCGGCGAGTTCATAGGTTACCTGCGCATTGAGAAGACCTGGATGGTTCAAGACCATGCCCGTCAACACGATCATCAGAGAGTTTCTCATAAGAATTCTTTCAGCTTGTGGGTGCCCGATTTCAGCAGGGGGGGCGGCTTGATACGGGAGCCTTTCGTTGGTCTTCCCCTGCTGATCTTCATCCCCGAAGACAGGGTGTTTTTCCGGGCAGGTCTCCTGGCTGACGGATCGAGCCGCCCCCCCGAACCTTCCCGACCCAGCCGTCAGGGTCAGTGGCGAGCTCCTTTCAGAGAAAGGATGTACGGCTCCTGGAGCCGTCGGGTNGGCGGTATCCGCTTACAGTGGCGGGGGCCGCGCCGGTTTTTCACCGGCTTCCCTCTTTCCGCCGTCGCTCTCCAGCGAGAGCGGCGGCACCTGGAAAGCGCCTATGGTATTCCCTGTCCGGGGCGGATGAAAGCGATATCGGAGTTTCCGGTCGATCAGCCAGACCCNCTNCTTNCCTCCCTCCCGGGCCCACCTGGACGCGCGGCGCAAGCCTTTGGAATTAAATGATTTATCCGCTGCGGGGTGGAGCTGGCCAGTGGTCGAAAGAGCTTGCCGAGGTACGGTCCGATCTGGTACAAAAGCTGTCCGCCTGAATTCCGGTCTCGACGCGCAGCGACTCCCGGAGCGTATCGAAATTCGCTTTTTTAACGGTCAAACAGGGCAGGTACCTTGGATAGCCACGCCGACAGTAACACCTCCATGAACGGGCTTGCGATGGCCGGGCTTGATTCCGCCATCAACCGGTCAAGGGACTGCCTCTTCAGCCAGTTCCAGCGCGAAGAGGGCTCTGGCGACGGTTTCTGGTGCGGCGAGCTGGAGGCGGACTCGACCCTGGAATCTGACTATATCCTTTTCCTGTACCTCTTTGACAGGACGAAGCATCACGACAAGATCGCCCGGCTGGCTGCCTTTGTCGCGCGCCATCAGCTCGAGGATGGAAGCTGGAATATCTACGAGGGTGGTCCCGGCGAGATCAGCGCTACCGTCAAGGCCTATGTCGCCTTGAAGATCGCAGGCCACGAAGAAGATGACGCAGTGATGGTCAACGCTCGTCGGGCGGTGCAGATGCTCGGAGGCATTGACCAGGTTAACAGCTACACCAAGGTCTACCTTGCCATGCTGAACCTGCAGTCCTGGGACCGGGTTCCGGCTATTCCGCCGGAGGTGGTCCTGCTGCCCCGATTTTTCTACATCAACATCTACGAGATATCCTACTGGTCTCGTGCGATTCTCATTCCGCTGTCGATTCTCTATGCGAAGTGGACGGGGTTTTCGAATCCCAACGGCCTGACGATCAACGAGCTCCTTCCGTCTTTGGTTGCCGAAGATCGCGAGGTCGGCGAGTCACTTCACGGGGAAAATGGAGGTCCTGCCGCGGGTGGAGGCAACGGCGGTTCGGAGGTGGCCGGGGCCGAAGCTGACGGNGCCCGTTTTCACCGGTATACCGAGTCGATCTTCAGCTGGCGCAAGGTCTTTACGACGATTGACCTGGTGCTTAAAAAACTCGAGAGATCCAGGGTCAAACCTCTTCGAAGTCTTGCCGTCAAAAAGGCGGAGGAGTGGATGGTTACCCGCCTGGAGGACTCCGATGGCCTGGGGGCGATTTTTCCTTCGATGATCAATTCGGTGCTGGCCCTTCGCTGTCTTGGCTACGAGGCCGACCATCCGCTGGTCCTGGAGGGGCTCGAAAAACTTGAAGAGCTAGAGGTTGAAGACGATGGGGAGCTTCATCTTCAGCCCTGCCTGTCTCCCGTCTGGGATACGGCCCTGGCCCTCAACGCGCTCGGTGAGGCCGGGGTTTGTGGTAATCTCCGGGATATGACCGCNGCCGGCAGATGGCTCCTGTCCAAAGAGGTGAGACGGCCGGGCGATTGGCAGAAGCGCGTGCCAAATGTCGAGGCCAGCGGCTGGCCCTTCCAGTTCAGGAACGAATTTTACCCCGATATCGATGATACAGCTGCTGTCGTGATGGCCCTGAATCGTGTTGACGCAGATGAGGTTGAAGGGCTTGAGCAGGCTGTCTCGCGGGGAATTAACTGGGTTTTAAGCCTCCAATGCTCCAATGGAGGCTGGGCGGCTTTTGACGCGGATGTTGAGCGTAAGATTCTCAACGAGATCCCCTATGCCGATCACAACGCCATGCTGGACCCGGCCTGCGCCGACATCACCGGCCGCGTATTGGAAATGTTGGGGAGCACGCAGGGTTGTCTCGATGATCCCAGGGTAGATGAGGCGGTCAGGCGTGGAGTGCGGTACCTGAAGGACACCCAGGAGGATAACGGATCCTGGTACGGCCGCTGGGGGGTCAACTACATCTACGGTACCTGGCAGGCGCTGAAGGGTCTCATGACGGTTGGCATCAACGCCGATGAGGACTATGTTCGTCACGCGGTCTCCTTCCTGAAAAATCACCAGAACGAGGATGGCGGCTGGGGAGAGAGCTGCCGGTCCTACGATGATGCATCCTTCGCGGGCAAGGGAGAGACCACGGCCTCCCAGACAGCCTGGGCTCTGATGGGGCTTATCGCCGCCGGCGAGACGGACTCTCCCGAGGCTCAGCGGGGAGTGAGGTATCTCATCGACCACCAGGATGCCGATGGCGACTGGACCGAGAAGTGCTGGACCGGAACGGGCTTCCCGAGGGTCTTCTATCTCAAGTATCACATGTACAGTCTCTACTTTCCGCTTTTCGCTCTCGGCATGTACAGGACTGCCGCCCAGGCGGCGGGAGATTCAGCCGTCGCAGGAGAGCGGGGTCGTCAGGCAGCGCTCGAACCTGTGCCCGTGCGCCGGGATTGAGCCGCCGCGATGAAGAGAGTTCTTGTGACCGCGGCTGTCCGCCAGGAGTTGTCAGGCCTCGAGGTCCAGCTTGCAGATGCAGAATCCCTGTCCGTGCAGGGCGGCCACCTCTCTGGAGTGCTTGAAGGCGCCCGGGTTCAGCTTTGCCTGACAGGGGTCGGCGTCGCCAGGGCCAGGCGGAAGCTCGAGGCGGTGCTAGCCGAGTGGCAACCGGACCTCATTCTCGCGACCGGGTTTGGCGGTGGACTTACGGGCAGGCTTCGTGGAGGAGATNTCATCCTGGCCGAGAGGGTGCTGGAGGCGGCCAGCCCCGGACTTGACCCGAGGAGTCTTTCTACAGATCAGGACCTGCTCGAGATGTCCCTGGGCGTTACGGTTCCGAATTCCAGCGTCCATCGGGGTACATTATTGACGGTGCCGGATGTCATATTCTCCGCGCAGGAAAAACGTAAGCTGGGTTCACGTTATGGCGCGGACGGGGTCGACATGGAATCTTTCGCCATTCTTGAAATCGCCGGGGAAAGAGGNATCCCCTGTATCGCAGCCAGGGCGATATTTGACGAGGCGGCTTTTGAGTTGCCCCGGGGGCTTGAAAGCATCCCGGGCCCGGATGGAAGTCCGCGGTTGCTGGGTGTCATCAAGCTGCTTTTAAGGCGTCCCTGGGCCATTCCACGGCTTTACGCGCTCAGGAGCCGCAGTGCGCGCGCGGCTGCCAGCCTGGCCGCGTTTGTTGCAGGAACCCTGCGGAGGCTGGAAGGAACCGGTAAAGATGCCTGAATCGGATCTCAAGCCAATGGACCTTCGGATGCTTCGTACGTCCGGTGTGCGAGAGGAGTTCAACGCGCCCGAGCTGGAGCGGCTGCTGGGTGGGGAGGGAGTCGATCTTTCCATGACCGATCAGGCTGAGGCGCTCAGGGTAAGGTTGGAGGCTGGGCTGGAGGTCCTCGATCGCCGGATCCTTGCCAGTATTAAGTTGGCGCTTGGCCGTCAGGCGAAGCTTTGCGGCTTGGCAGGGGTGGTGCTCGGCATCATCGCCGGCGCGTGGGTTGCAGTACAAGTAGACGCGGCTCCTCCTGTCAGCTGGGCATTGGCGCTTTCTGTTGCAACCGGTGGGGCGGTGTTATTCGGTCTGCTGCTGATTTACCTGCTCGCCCTGCTGGTGCGCGTCCGGGGCGATCTCAAGCTCCTGGTCGGTCTTCGAGGGCGCTACCGCGGCAGGTTCGAAGGATGCTCCGGCATTCCGGAGCTGCAGGCCGCAGCTCGCGAGATCTACGATNAGGTGCGAATCGTCGGTGGTGAGCTGAAGTAGGACTTACCGAACGGAGCGGTCCCCCGTTGCGCGTGTGTCGCGCATTCAGGAGGACCGCCTGGCCCGGCTGTTTTCTTCTGGCAGGCTNACTTCGGCTGGAAGGAGGTGGCCGGGACGCTGTCGTCGATCTTGACCGCGATACCCGACTTCAGGTTCTGGGCCTGGAAGAGCCACTCCTTGTGCTCGACGCTGTAGTCGGAAGGTATCTCACAGGTAAAGACCTTGTCGATCGCCNNCAGGGCCCGCTGGTATTCTTCNGCCTNGGCCAGCGCCNTCGCCAGCAGGAGCCAGTTTTCTNCGAAGACGGGATCTTTGCNGCAGGCTGCCTCGAGNGTCGTGATGCCTTCCTCCAGGNTTCCAACGGAATACCCGNCAAATTCNTAGTCGGCCGCNTCGACGATCAGGGTNCCGAGCACCCGGGCNGGNCCGCCATGGTCANAGGANCCATCCANCTCATGGGCNACCTCCAGGCAATACTTCATCTCCCGCAGGAGTTTTGTGCTAGGCTCCTTCACCGCNTCGAGAAGGGCTCCAATGCAGATGGCTGAGTAGTAATAGGCNTCNGCCTGGAGCGAGGTTTTTTGTCTCGCTTCNCGTCCNAGGTAGACGCCCTCGAGCGCGTATTTTTTCTTTTCTTCCGGGTTCTGATGGTTCAAGGCAAGCCATGAACAGGCCCTTACGCCNCGCCAGAGCGANTGATAANCATTACCGGAAGATACGGAATCTTTCGAGGTGCCGAGNGAGTGGGNGACCCTGTATACCGTTCGGGGNTCCTCGTAGCTCTTGTCAATCTCTCCGATTCTTTCTTCAAGAANGGCGGCCGGCAACNGGACGTCATTCAGTTTCGCCTCCGGTTCCGTTCCCGAGACCTGCNTNGCTTCGTAGGATGAACAGCCCGCCACCAGGAAAACCAGGGCGNCNCAGAACATACCAAGGACCACGGATTCAGNTNTATTTTTCTTCACTCTTCTCTCCCCTTTCAAAATGGTACTTTTTTTCTACTTCACTCAACCACCCAGACCGGANGCGGCGAAATTCTTTACAGCCCATCTGCTGCAGAATCCCACCGGCATCTTTTACCGTAGAGATCTTTTCCAAGGCGGTTATCAGCAGGCGCTGNTCTTCACTTACAGCCGCTGCTGATTTGAATGCTCCTCTGAAAGCAACTATGACAGCAGGGGGATAATAGGACGATTCGATGACTTTCTCCACTTTTTTCAGTCTTCCGAGATTTTTCATCGATTCGTACTGACTGTCGTAAAGAAGTACGGCCCGGATCCTGTTTTTTCCGAGCTGGTAGAGCGCTGAGGATNCCCGGGTGGTGGGCTTAGGGACCCAGGCTGAGGCTCCCTTCCAGCCAGCCAGGCGAGCGGCCGTCTTTTCAGCTTCGGGGAAAAGAATCCGGCGAACGAATTTCGGTTCGTAGAGGGGACCGCCCATAACCAGCTTGCCATCGAGATCGGAGGCTGTTTTTACCTTCCCCTCGGATGCCACAAGCACATATTTCCTAAGTGGATACGCTTCCAGGACAGCCTTGAGTCCAAACCGCTTGCGATGCTCGAGGTAAAAACCGAGGCTGACCATCCCAAGATCAGGATTTTTTTTCTCCAGGGCGGCCAGGGCCTCCTTCGGCGTGTTCTGGTAGCTGAGAGAGGGCCTGGCAAGCTTGGTCTGGGAGGCCAGGTATTCACCAAGCCGGGCGAGAAAACCTTCAGCCGCTTTTGGAGACCCGGGTCTTCCCGGCTGGATAATAGCCAGGCTGGGGGGGGTGTCCACACCTCGGCATTTTTCAGGAAACAGCGAAAAAAACAGGAAAAGAAGGAGAATACCGCGTCGCTGGAGCATGGTCTAGCACCCGTGAATATGAAAGCCAGGCGCCATTCAAACACGGCTGGCCTGGCGACGCAAATTCTATGGATCGATGGAGCAGCTACTTCCGCTCGGTGAGTTTCAGCAGCGCTGGCAGTAGGATAACCGTCGCTGCGAGAATACAGAGCAGTCCGATGATCATCATCAGGCCGAGGCTTGCCACGCCTCGATGGCTCGCCGTAGCCATGGCGCCAAAACCAATCATGGTGGTCAGGAAAGACAGGGTGACGGCCGCGGCAGTTGTTCTGCCGACCGAGAGAACGGAACCTGATTCCCTGAAGCGATGGATGATGTGGACTCCGCCGTCGACTCCACAGCCGATGAGGATGGGCAGGGCGAAGAAATTGGCCAGGTTGAAATCAAGCTCCAGCAGGGGCAGGGCTTCGAGCAGCCAGAGGAGGCCAACCAACAGCGGGACCATGGCCAGGAGGGTCAGCCGGAGGCTGCGCAGCTCGGCCAGCAGGAACAGGAAGACGACTCCGAGCGAATAGAGCGCCGCCTTTTCAAAACCTTCACGCATGCGGCCGGCCGACTCGTAGACCTGTACGGGGGCGCCCGTCACCTCGGGATCGATGCGCCGCATCTCCCGGATGAAGCGCCGCATCGTTTCCTCATGCCACAGGTCGCCGTTGGCGTAGGCGTAAACGATGAACTCGCCGCCGTCGCGGGAAACAAGACGGCTCCTGAGAATGTCGGGCAGGTTGGCCGGCGAGATGGGCGTCGTCTCAATGACCGCGGCCTGGAGGGAGCTCAGCAACCCGTTTACCTCGGTAATCCAGTC
>PAOC01000143.1 GCA_002708465.1 Planctomycetota bacterium | reverse complement strand
ATCATCTTGCCGACATTTGTCTGCAGGGCGCTGGTGACCTGGACGCCAACCTCGTGGCCAACATTCTCTGCGGCGTCTTCAACAACAACCATCGTCCCATCACGCAGGAATCCAACCGCCTGGCCCGGGTCATCTCCAGGTCTCTGCAGGCGAACCCGCACAAGCTCTCCTGCTGTATCGAGCCGGCTTCGGGTTCTTGCGATCGCGCAGCCATCTTTACTCAGATTCTCTCGTAGGGATGAAACAATCGCCTGTATTCGTCCTGGCAGAAACGATCTGTCATGCCGGCAATATAGTCGGTGATCACCTGGTGAAGATCATCATCTCCCGCCTGCCTGGCATAATCCGGCGGAAGCTGCCTTGGGTCCCTGGCGTATTCCGTGAAGATCTCGCGGATAAAGCGCTTCGCCTTCTCCTGCATCTTCATCGTCCGGTAGTGCCGATAGACCTTGCTGTAGAGAAACTCTTTGAGCTCCGCCCGCCTTGCGGCCATTTGCGGAGAGAGGCCCGCAAGGAGCCCCTGGTGAGACCGCACATCTTCCACAGATGAGATGCCGTTCTCCTTCAAGCCCTGGAGAGTCGTCTCGACAAGGTCCTGGATCTGCAGATCGATCAGGCAGGAGACCGTCCGCGCGGCCAGGGTCTTCTCATCGAGGTTGGTTCCGAGCTGTCCCAGCACCTGCTCCTCCGCCTCGCCCCAGAGGCTGGTCTGCCTCAGGTCTTCAAAAGTGATGAACTTCGCGCGCAGGCCGTCATCTATATCATGACTGGAATAGGCCAGTGAGTCAGCCAGATCGGAAAGCTGAGCCTCGAGCGGCGGCTGCAGGCCGGGCTCAAACGCCTCGGCAAGGGTCTCGGAAAAATGGTCGCCGTGCTTGATGATCGCCTCCCGAATTTCCCAGCACAGATTGAGCCCCTCGAATTCGCTGTAGCGTTTCTCCAATACATCAACGACCCGCAGCGTGTGAGCATTGTGGTTGAACCCACCATGATCAGCCATCAGCTCATCAAGAGCATCTTCGCCGGCATGACCGAAGGGAGGATGGCCGAGATCGTGAGAGAGCGAGATCGCCTCGCAGAGATCCTCGTTCAGCCCCAGAGCGCGGGCTATCGAACGCGCGACCTGCGCGACCTCAAGGGTATGGGTCAGACGGGTACGGTAGTGATCGCCCTCGTGGTTGACGAAGACCTGGGTCTTGTATTCAAGTCGGCGAAAGGCCGTCGAGTGAATGATCCTGTCCCGATCGCGCTGAAAAACAGTCCGGGAGGGAGAGTTCGGCTCCGGGTGCCGGCGACCGCGACTCTGACTGCTGCGCATAGCGTAGGGCGCAAGGGTCGCGTCTTCCCGCTCGTGAATCGCCTCAATATCTACCAGCGAAAATTCTTCGATCATCTACTTCCGCTTTCCTCGCAACTCACGCAAATGAAACAACGCCCGCTCCATTATGCTCTCCCCGGCTCCGATCTCCACCGGAGAAACCAGCGGATCCGCGCCATACCCGCCCTTTCGTACGGCCTCTCTTGTCGGAAAGTACTGGTGGTAGCCATTGCAGTAACCCAGGAAGAGTAAGGACCTGAAACCTGAGCGCTTCCTCACATCCAGGGCGTGGCCGCAAAAAACCTCCCCCGACACTCCGACCACAGCCAACTCGCTGTTGAGAACCGCCACGGTCAGCACAGGGCGAACCCCCTCTGAATACTCCTCGATGTAGGCATCCACCAGGTCCTTGAAAAAAGCCACGCAATACTTCAGGTAGGTCAGCCTGTCGGTAAGATCGACACGCAGCTTCGGAAAGCTCAGCTCCTCGGTACGTATCGAAAGACCAGGCTGCGCGGGCGCCGCCGGCTTCACGGTTTTCGCGAGGGAAACGACCTGTTTTGCGAGCTCCGTCGCGTAGGCCCTGGTACCCTGCCCATCCAGCTTCACCGAGAGATCCCCGGCCGCTCCCTGGAGGAAAACGCAGACGCCGCCAAGCGCCTTCTCCACCAGGTCTTTTAAAATCCCGGGGTAGTCCGAGGAGTACTTCATCATGATGGCCGGCAGGGTCGTTGGATGGGCGGCGTAATTCACCACGGTGGCGATCGAGGAGTCATCCAGGGCTACGACCCTGACAACCGAGAGAGTCCTGTCTACCGGCGCGTCGGCGCGCCGGTCATGGCGGTTACGGTTGAGATCTACCTGCCGGCTGGCCAGGCCCATCTTCGCGGGTCTCAAGGATTTCACCGCCGAGACGGAGGCTGCCGCGATCCTGTCGACCAGCGTCTTGATGTAGGCGGCCGTCAAACCGGTCTTCTCGAGCTCCATGCAGGGACCATGATGGGTATGAGATGCGACCAGGAAGAGGTTCCCTATTCCTGCCTTTTCAAGCAAGACCTCACGGATCTTCTTCATCGTGGAACGACCTGGAGCGCGGCCCATATCCATGCCGATGAGCGCCAGCCTGTTCTTCGAACGACGAAGGCCCGGGATCGAACCGCCGCCATTGAATTCCAGCACGAGAACCGAAACCTCCAGGTTGTCGCGGGCCTCCTTACAGGGAAGATCCCGCCGCCCTCCATAACCCCAGAGCGGCAGCCCGGGCGGCGGCGTGATGTCGACAACTGCGGCTCCAGCCCGGAGCTCTCCGGGGCTGCCCGGATCGCCGCGCAGCCCCGCCGCTGACAGCAACGCGACGAGAAAGACCGTCCGTCCGCGATGGACAATATTCAGACGTCCCGCAGCCATTGTAGAGTAAGCTGTCATTCTACCGACACCCTTGAGCAATAGAAACTGACCCCTCCAGATGGCAGTTTAGCCCATCAGGGAGTTAAAACAAATCGCCCTTGTTCGAAAGGAGACGAGGAGTTGGCCGACAGCAATGAGCAGGCGCCTGATCGCGGCAAGNAAGACAGCTGGTCCTGGCGTGTCGCCGCGGCNGAAGAAAACGCCGGNCTGGGACTGCTCTATGAGCCGGGAAACTGGGGCGACATCCTCAAAGGAACCTGGGCCCGGATCGTCACCTCGCTGTTGCCCCTGGAAGCATCACANCAACGNGTGACCTGTCTCGACTCCTGGTGCGGAGCCCCCGACTATCCGCTGCTCGAGACCACAGCCAGAAGGCTGGATGGGCTCGGAAGTTGCCGCTTCATTGACTCTCAACGCGCCTGGCTCGAAAAAGGAAGGCTCGCCAGCACGGGCTCGCTTATCCGGCAGGGNCTGCTGGAACGAGNNCTCCAGGTTGAGCTCAGGGTCTTCGACTCCGACCCCGACAGGCTCGACAGGTGGAGNGAGNTCCCNGGGACAACGGCCCTGTCNATTTCATCCGGGGAAGAGGCGCTGAAGGAATCCGAGGCGGAGCTTGTTCTCGTCGACCCCTATGATTTCCTCGCCTCCTGGGAGGAGNTCCTCCCGCTCCTGGGCGAGCTTGCGAAGAGCTCGACCGTGCTCGTCTACATCTACAACAGGGCGCCGCGCGGAGGCCAGCATACACGCGATTACAACAGATTCAGAGCTCGGCTCGAACAGCTGGGAAGCAGCTACGCCGCCGGGCGCATAGGAAGCGACATCGTGCTGCCGAGAGCCTTCCATGAGATGGTTCTTCTGGCCCCCCCGGGTGTAACCGGACTNCTCGAGNACGAGCTNGCNAGNGCTACCCGCCAACTGGCCTGCAAGATGAGTNCGGCCGGCTGCTTTGAGCGCGGCGGTCCCTGAAGNCGNGCCTGGCCCAGTCTANCCGGGCATGCAGGTCGCGCGCAGACAGTCGCTGACTTCATCCAGANCCCTTGCATCGATCATCTGTCCAAGNGCCTGCANCTGCGGAAAGATGCGCTCGAGAGCGCCATTGTAGTCCTGTCCGCTCGAACAGATCGTGGCCCCGATCATGGTGATCATGAAGTCCACGGCGTCCGTATGAGAATGACATTCATCCGAGGCGTGCTGGTCCGTCCCCCAACGTTCCTGCGGATTGCTTTTCACGGTATTTCTCCTCGTTTCAGTACCCGATGAAGAATACAGCAGGAAAAGNANGGCGTCGAACCGNCNTGGGNTGACATCATTCCCGGTCGATTGAAGTTCCCTTAAAACAGTCGNCCGGAGNCCCACAGACAGAAAAAACCNGNCNCCNNCGGCTCGCCGGTGTGCCTGCTNGGNCCTTCTTGGTATCCTTTGCGCAGGAACGCTCACGATGCGGGAACTGTCCAGATGAGAGACGACCAGGAAATAGACAGAATTGCCGGGGAAATGCGNNAACATTTCCGGACCGCGGGGCAGGAACACGTCTTCACCTTTTGGGACCANCTGGAGGNNCCGGCCCGCCGCNGCCTGCTGAATCAATGCGAAGNACTNGAGCTCGAGNTGCTGGAAAATCTCNCGNGCCTNGNCNCCNGNAGCGCCGCAGCCGNGANGGGTGAGNTGCTTCCCGCTCCCTGCCTTCGNCTCGAAGCGGAACCTGAAAATGGNACCAGGGCCGAGGCGCGAGAGAGNGGTGAANAGCTGCTGGCNGANGGAAAGGTCGCCCTNCTNCTGGTNGCAGGAGGNNGGGGCAGCCGCCTGGGNTGGGATGGGCCCAAGGGCTGCTTTCCNCTCGCGCCCCTTTCAGGTAAATCNCTCTTCGAGATCCATGCGGCGAAGATTCTCCGCCTCCGCTCGATCTACGGCGCCCCCCTGCCCTGGTACATCATGACCAGCTCGGCGACGGACGNAGCGACCCGTGACTACTTCGAGNNGCANGACCACTTCGGCCTCCCGCCNGGCGATNTCNTCTTCATGCGGCAGNCATCNCTGCCNGTCNTCGACGANAGGGGCAAGCTCATCCTGGAGACACCCGGCAGCATCCTCCTCAGCCCCAACGGGCATGGCGGCTGCTACAGCGCGCTGCGGGATTCCGGAGCCCTCGCGGATGCNCTTGCCAGGAANATNGAGCATCTCTTCTACTTCCAGGTCGACAACCCGCTCGTCGACCTGGCGGACCCGGTNTTTNCCGGCCTCCACGATCTCTCCAGAAGCGACATGAGCCTGAAGGTNCTGAAGAAAACCGGGCCNGGNGAGAAGATCGGCGTGGTGGCGNNNCGGGNTGGCCGGCCGGAGGTCATCGAATACTCCGACCTGCCGCCGGACAAGGCGAAGCTTACGGANCCCGGGGGAGAGCTCATNTTCNCCCTCGGCAGCATCGGNATCCACCTGCTGCGCAGAGGCTTCATCGAAGANCTTNTCGCGGCTCCCTCCCCCCTNCCCCTGCACCCGGTAAAAAAACGNGTGCTGGGGATCGATGAACACGGCCGGNANCTGGANCTCGATGCNACCCAATTCGAATCCTTCGTCTTTGATGCCCTGCCGCTGACCCGNCGGCAGCTCAACATCGAGACCAGGCGCGAGCGGGAATTCGCGCCTGCCAAGAATCTCGAAGGCGTCGACTCGGTCGAGACCTCCCGGACCCTGCTGATGGATGAGCATCGGCGCTGGCTCTCCAGCGCCGGTATCACCGCNCGGGGNNAGCTCGAGATCGACCCCCTGGCGGGCATCTCTCCTGATGATCTTGCGGGGGANCTCGCCCCCTGGAAGGGCNAGGTCTTTGAAGNGGCGCTCCTCATCTCCAGGGGTNANGANGGNGGGCTCTCNCTCGATGAGAGCCCGGNTGAGCCGGGCTCATGCTGACCGATGAAATCAACAGGTTGCGGGGAGTCACCGAGGGCGGGCAGAAGGTTCCGACCCGGGCCGGGCGTCCCGCCTCCTCGATAAAGAGCGCTCGGTCAAGGGCGATCCACACCTCGAGGGGACGGCGAAAAAGCGACCTGAAGATTCCCAGGCCCCGTGCCTGCAGAGCCCGTTCCCGACCGGCCCTCTCGGCTATGGCCTCATCCCAGGAAGCCGGAAGCTCGAGGGAAGCCTCGGCGCTGACGCGGCGGCAGAAATCGCCGAAGGAGAGATCGAAATAACGGCGCGGCAGCGCGCCCTGGGTCGTATACCGCTGGGTAGATTTCTCGCTGCGGACCAGCAGGTCAAGCCCCAGCCTCCAGGCCAGCTCCCGGCGCCTCGATCCCCGTTCACGCGGACTCGCGACCCATTCGTCCTGGCACGCCAACCGCAGCCCGTGCCGGTCGATTCCCAGCCCGGCCTCCCGCCCCCTTGCCGAGAGAGGCCGGTAGCTCGAGCCCTCCCGCAGCTTGTTGTAGCAGCAGGATGAAACCGCCAGGGACCGGACCTTTCGAGAAACGCACTTCTCGAGCAGCTCATCGGTAAGACTGCCGCAGGCATGCAGTCCGACCACCGCCGTATCCTCTCCGAGCAGGAGCGCGGCCTGGTCGTCAAAGACATCAAGCGGCGTAAAGGAGCAGTTCGCTCCGGATTTTGTCGCCGCCTCGAGCGCCTGCTCGCGCAGGGTCTCACGGCGCTCAAGCAGCAGGGCCGGGAGGCCGCTCAGGAAAGAGACCGTTCGTCCGAGGCACCCCTTCCCGGCGCACCAGTCGACAACCCGGGCGACGTCGTCGGGCAAGAGCTCCATCACCGCCGCGGCGAAATATTCCACCTGGCGCCACTTCCGTCCGGGAACGCTCCGGCGCAGCTCGCCCTGCCTCGGCAGGAGCGCGGCGCTCACCTCTGCCCCTCCCACAGCTCCCAGCGCCGTCAGGCTGCGGGCCTCATCCTGGAGGCGAACCAGCTCCCGTGGAGCTCCCGGAAAACCGGCCAGGGACCTGCCGTTCATAATCTCGATGCTCAGCTGGTCGACCTGGCCCTCCTCCAGGCGCCTGAGCCAGGACGCGAGACCGCCGAATTCCTCTTCCCAGGGAAGCTCATCCAGGATGAAGGGCCGGGGCTGCCAGAGCTCGCNGGCCGAGGAGAGAAACCCGGTGAGCTCGGCGAAGCGATCAGCTACAGCCGCCCCCTCGAGGGTGGATGAATCGCCTGGATTGTAATCTCTCGCCTGCAAAAAACACCTCGTCTCTCTGCCACAGGAAAACTTAGCAGAAAGCCGCGCTCCACAGAAGCTCTCTCATGCGTTTTGACTTGTTGCCAAGAAGGGCTCGCTGAGACAAGATGTCCCCCTGCACCTCCGGAGCCCTTGCCAGGAAAGCGCCTGGGAGAAAACAGAATTCAGGCTCCTGTTCTTTTTGAAACCAGCAAGCTGTGAGGATGACTGGAATGATGCTCAAACCCGCAATATTCATCGGATGTGTATTGACGCTGCTACTGGCCGTGACGAACGATTGCCCGGCGCAGGACACCGGGGAAGAAACAAAGCTCGAGTTGAGGGTCCGCGAGCGCAAGGAGACCGCCGGCGGCAGCGGACGCTACCATTCTCTTCAGCGGCAGGAGACCTGGGCGCCGGCCAACTCGGCCATCGTCGTCTGCGACATGTGGGATCTGCACCACTGCCTCAACGCGACCCTCCGGGGCGCGGAGATGGCTCCCCGTATGAACAAGGTGATCAACCAGGCGCGAAANCTGGGCTTCACGATCATCCACGCCCCCAGCAGCTGCATCGAGCCCTACAAGAACCACCCCGCGCGCAAGCGTGTACTCTCCACTCCCAGGTCGAAGAACATCCCCAAGGGCATCGACGCCTGGTGCAGCCATATCCCCGCGGAGGACGCGGGCAAATACCCGATCGACCAGTCTGACGGAGGCGAGGACGACGATCCCGAGGCTCACAAGAAGTGGGCTGAGGAGCTGAAGAGGAGAGGTCGTAATCCCGGCGCTCCCTGGAAATCACAGACCGACAAGATCGACATTCAAGACATCGATTTCATCAGCGACAACGGCTCCGAGGTCTGGAGCGTAATGGAGGACCGAAAGATCGAGAACGTNGTTCTGCTGGGCGTGCACACCAATATGTGCGTCCTGGGACGNCCCTTCGGCCTNCGNCAGATGGCCCGCAACGGCAAGAACGTCGTCCTCATGCGCGACATGACCGACACGATGTACAACCCCGCCATGGCGCCCTTCGTCAGCCACTTCACCGGCAACGATCTCATCGTCGAGCATATCGAAAAATTCGTCTGCCCGACGATCACCAGCGACAGCTTCCTCGGCGGTGACGCCTTCCGCTTCAAGAACGACAAGCGGCCCAACCTGCTGATCATCATGGCCGAGCGCGAGTACAAGACCGACCAGACCCTGCCGGCCTTCGCGCAGAAACATCTCGGCCATCTCTTCAAGGTCGACTATGTCCACGCCAGCGAGACAGAGCGCAACGACCTGCCGGGGATCGAGGCCATCGACGANGCCGACATCATCCTCGTCAGCGTTCGCCGCCGCCTCCTCCCCTCGGCCAAGATGAAGCTGCTGCTTGACTTCGCCGGCAACGGCAAGCCGATCGTCGCCATACGGACCGCCAGCCACGCCTTCGCCATGCGGAAAAAGGGGGAGTGGAAAGATGACCTTGTCGAATGGTCCGGGTTCGACCACAAAATCATCGGCGGCAACTATACCGGCCATCACGGCAACGGCCCGCGCGTCGCGCTCAGCTCCCCGGCTGGAGCAAAGGTCCACCCGATCCTCAAGGGAGTAGATCTCAGTAAGCTGCAGGGCTGCGGCTCGCTCTACAAGACCGCCCCCCTGGCGAAGAGCGCAAGGGAACTGGTTCGCGGAACCATCGAGGGAAAGACCCCCGAGGCCATCGCCTGGACGAACAAGACCAGCTTCGGTGGCCGCGTTTTCTACACCAGCCTCGGCCATGTCGATGATTTCGCGCAACCGGGCATGAACATCCTCCTGAGAAACGCCCTGTGCTGGGCCGCCGGGCTGCCGGTCCCGGAATGAGACCAACTCGCGCCCCACTGGCTCTGGCGGCCGTCATCCTGCCCGGCATGCTGAGTCTCTGCTCCCTCACGGCACAGGAAGAACCGAACCCGGGCGGGAAATTCCCGGGAACGCCGGCCCCCGAATGGGACCGGGTCTTCGCCCGCAAGAAGGGCTGGACCGGAGCGGATGGCTGCTACTCCATCGACCTTGGCGACAGCCGTACTCTCTGGCTCTATTCCGACACCTGGATCGGGACTGTAGAGAATGGAAAACACGCCGNGGGATCGCGCCTGGTGAACAACTCCATCGGAATCCATCGCACCGGGAAAAACGGCNCTCCGCCCGANTACGGCAAGCTGGATTTCGCCTGGGGAGAGCCGGGTGAAGACGGTNATCCNCGNGCCTGGATCGAGCCNGATCTTCCCNCGCNGGANAANGCGCCGCCCGGTAAAAAAACCGACAAGACCTGGTACTGGCTGCTCGATGGCTGCATGACCGAAACGCCCCGCGGCGAAAAAAAACTGCTCATCTTCCTCATGCACATAGGCAGGAAAAAGGAGGGCGGTAAGGGAGTCTTCAACTTCAGGATGGTCGGCGGCGCCCTCGCCGTCGTCTCCAATCCACTCGAGGAAATCTCNAGATGGAAGNTCCGCCAGGCGGTGAATCCGCACTCNCGCCGAAGCGGCANCAACGACATCTCCTGGGCCACNGCGCTCTATCTCGCGGACAAGGATGGGCCGGGCGANCCCGGCACTCTCTATATCTACGGGATCCGCGACGNNAAGGGCCTCAACAAGCACGTCGTTCTCGCGAANGCCCCGGCCTCGAGGGCGGATGATTTCTCCACCTGGCGCTTCTTCNCCGGCNGNANCTGGAGCNCGAAGAGCTCCGATGCNGNCNGGATCACCGACNAGGCNGTCAACGAGCACACNGTAGAGAGCATCGTCTACAAGGGAAAGAGACGCCTGCTGCTGGTGGAGAGCCAGCCGGTCTTCGGNAAGCANNTCCTGNNNCGAACNGCCGNNNGNCCCGAGGGTCCCTGGAGTGNNCTNAAGAANGTNTTCCTNGTCGNGAACCTCGAGAAGGGAAANCACAAGCGNTTCACCTACGCNGGCAAGGGNCANACCCACCTNTCNGCGCCNGGNGAGNTGCTCATCTCNTANGTCATCAACTCCCANAANTTCTGGGACATGGTGGGNGANGCNTCNATCTACCGCCCCCGNTTCATCCGNNTNCCNCTNGNNGCGATCTTTGACTGACGAGNACTTTTCCACACAGGCGTGATGGNTTCTGTGAAAAGCAATCGTTACATTATTGCTCTGGAACGAANTCNCCGTGGACGNACCCNGCGAAGCTTTGGGGCTTCCCGGNAGCCCGCGGGANCACCCCATACGGCACGGAGCGGANATCCTGGTGAAAACCGGCAAGACAGTNGTCACCTTTTCAGGCGGCCTCGACTCGACCACCCTCCTGTACTACCTCCTGGACAAGGGCTACGAGGTTCTCGCCCTCAGTGTGGACTACGGGCAGCGTCACAGGGTCGAGCTCGATCACGCAGCCAGGATCATCGAGCCCCTCGGGCTCCGGCATGAGATCGCNGATCTCACCTCGATAGCGAACCTGCTGGGAGGCTCGAGCCAGACCGATGATTCGGTGGAGGTACCGCTGGGACATTACGCGGCGGAGACCATGAAGCAGACCGTCGTACCCAACCGCAACATGATCCTGCTCTCGACAGCCACGGCCTGGGCCATCAGGGAAAAGGCCGGCTCCGTAGCCTACGCGGCNCACGCCGGAGANCACGCCATCTACCCCGATTGCAGGAACGAGTTCGCCGANGCCCTCGNTGGAGCCATCGCGCTGGCGGACTGGCACGAGGTAGANNTGCTGCGTCCCTTCCTCGACAAGACGAAGGAGGACATCGCCAGGCTCGCCGGAGAACTCGGCGTTCCGCTGGAGCTCACCTGGAGCTGCTACCAGGGAGGCCGGAGACACTGCGGCGCCTGCGGCACCTGCATCGAGCGGAGGGAGGCCTTCCTGCTGGCGAAGCTCTCCGACCCGACGGAATACGACAGCCTCGCCCCTGCCCTGCGGCGCGGTGAAGACGGCGTCTTCGTCATCGACTGGGAAGAGACCATCGAGGGAGGAGAGATGCCTCCCGGGCGCAGAATGGGAGCCGGTGAACCCGCATGAGCTACAGCGTCAAGGAGATCTACTACACGATCCAGGGCGAGGGCGCCCAGGCCGGAAGGCCGGCCGTCTTCTGCCGCTTCGCCGGGTGCAACCTCTGGTCCGGGCTGGAGGAAGATCGCCAGGCGGCGGTCTGCGATTTCTGCGATACTGAATTCGTCGGAACGGATGGGCCCGGCGGCGGTGAATTCGAAGACGCCGGCTCCCTGGCCCGCGCTGTCGCAGGGCAATGGCCGCGAGAGGCGGGAGACAAGGCGAAGCCCCTGGTGGTCTGTACCGGTGGAGAACCCCTGCTCCAGCTTGACGATGCCGCCGTCGAGGCCCTGCACGCCGAAGGGATGGAGATCGCCATCGAGACCAACGGCACGAAACCGCCGCCGGAAGGACTCGACTGGATCTGTGTCAGCCCCAAGGCCGGCGCCGGGATGGTCATCGAATACGGAGACGAGCTCAAGCTGGTCTATCCCCAGGAGGGATTGACCCCGGACACCTTCGAGCGGCTCGATTTCGAATACTTCTTTCTGCAGCCCATGGACGGCCCTCACCTCGACAGGAACACGGAGCTGGCGCTGAAGTATTGCCTCGAGAATCCGCGCTGGCGGCTCAGCCTGCAGACCCATAAATTGCTCAACAGGGCCTGCTCCATACCTGTCAAATGAACCTTCGCAAAAGAGCACAGACCGTGATCGTAGGCGGCGGAGCCGTGGGCTGCGCCGTGGCCTGCAGTCTCGCCGAGGCGGGCCGCAAGGACATCATCGTCATCGAGAAAGAGGACGGTCTCGCCACCGAGACCACGTCGCAGGCGGCGGGACTGGTCGGACAGGTCAGGGGCACCGTCGAAGAGGTGAAGCTGCTGATGTGGTCGGCGGAGACCTTTGAGCGTCTGCAGGCTGACAGCCCCGAGAGTCCCGCCTGGCGCAAGGTCGGCTCGCTGCGTGTGGCGCATTGCGATGAACGCATCGAGGAATTGAAGAACCTCAAGGCGGTGGCCGATGAGGCCGGACTCGAGACCGAGCTCATCGACAACGACCGGGCCCGGGAGCTTTGGCCGCTGATGACCTTCGAGGGCGTCAAGGCCGTGCTCTGGTGTCCCTCCGACGGCTACGTCCAGCCCTACGACCTGACCATGAGCTACGCCGGCGAGGCCCGCAAGCTCGGCGTCGAATTCCATACGGGTGTGCGGGTCACGGGCGTGAAGATCGAAAACGAACGGGTGGCCGGGATCGAGACCGACCAGGGCGAGGTCGAGTGCGAGCTGCTGATCAACGCCGCCGGCGCCTTCGCCTACCAGCTGGCCAGCTCGGTGGGGATTGAATTACCGATCTTCCCGGTGCGCCACCAGTTCTTCGTCACCATAGAATGTGAGGGAATTGAACCCACGCTGCCTGTCGTACGCATACCGGATGCCTCGATCTACGTCCGCAGCGAGGTCAACTCGATCCTCGTGGGCGGCTGGGAGACCGGCTCGCTTTCGACCGACCCCCGCACCGTGCCCCTCGCCGGAGAACAGCCACTCGTGGAGGAGAACTGGGAGGTGCTCGAATTCCTGGGAGAAAACGTCCTGCCGCAGGTTCCCGCCATCAATGAGCTCGGAATCCGCCACATCTCCAGGGGATGGCCGACCTTCACCCCCGATGGGCGCTTCATCATCGGTGAGAGCTCGAAGGTGAAAGGCTTCGTCATGGCCGGCGGCTGCAATGCCCACGGGATCTCCGGCTCCGCGGGAATCGGGCGCCACCTGGTCGAATCGCTGCTGGAAAGCGAGCCCTCGCCCTACGTAA
>PAOC01000054.1 GCA_002708465.1 Planctomycetota bacterium | reverse complement strand
CGCGAATAAGGCCGCCCTGGCATTCCATGGGGATGAAATTTTCCAGGTTGCCAACGACAATGACCGCTGTGTGTATTACGAGGCCAGCGTCGCGGCCGCGATTCCCATCATCGAAATATTGCAGAACGGGCTGGCTGCCAACCAGGTGACTCACCTCAGCGGCATTCTTAACGGGACCTGCAATTACGTTTTGACGAGGATGGAGGAGGCAGGGCTTGGCTATGACGAGGCAGTTGAGGAGGCTCAGCAGAAGGGGTTTGCCGAGGCCGACCCGACCCTGGACGTTAACGGCCAGGACGCCGCGCACAAGCTCGCCTTGCTTGCGAGGATCATCACCCGTTCTCATGTTCCCCTCGAGCAGATCTTTACTGAGGGGATCGAGCAGGTCACGGCTGAGGACATCTCCTTCGCATCGAGCCTCGGCTATCGAATCAAGCTGCTCTCGATCGCCAGCCGGAATGAAGATGGTTCATGGGAGCTGCGGGTTCATCCGGCCCTTGTCCAACAGGATGAGGTTCTCGCCCGCGTTCAGCGGGAGGTCAATGCCGTCCAGGTTAAGGGAGATGCGGTCGGCTCCATGCTGGTCTACGGCAACGGGGCGGGCTCCCTGCCGACGGCATCGAGCGTCGTCGCCGATATCGTCAGGGCGGCGAAGGGGGACAAGCCTATCATGAACTCGGCGAATGGGCAGGCGCCCAGGATCGTCTCGATTGGCGAGGTGGCTGTCAGGAATTACATTCGCGTTATGGTCCTAGATCTTCCCGGGGTGCTGGGGCGTGTGACCTCGTTTCTTGGAATGAAAGGAATCAGCATCCAGAGCATGCGGCAACCGGAGGCAAAGCACGGGCAGCCGGTTCCGGTTGTCTTCGTCACCCACAAGGTCAAGGACTCGGTGGTTTCCTCCGCTCTTGCGGAATTGCGTGAACGGACGGACCTGCTCAACGGGCCGACCACCAGGATTCGAATCGAGGACTGAAAAGTCATGTCAGCACAAGAACGCAATTGTTCCGGCCGCCTCTCGATTATCGAGCGTTACAGGGAGCTGCTGTCGGTAGATGAAGAGACTCCCGTCATCTCGCTGCAGGAGGGTGATACTCCGTTGCTGCGGGCCGGGAACCTCGAGGCTCATTTTGAAAAACTGACCGGTAGCGCTCCTGATATCGAGATCTGGCTTAAATACGATGGGGCCAACCCCACCGGCTCCTTCAAGGATCGCGGAATGACCATGGCGATGTCCAAGGCGGCCCAGGNAGGCTCCAGGGGAGTGATNTGCGCCTCGACCGGCAACACCTCCGCNTCNGCNGCCGCCTACGCNGCTCGCGCCGGCATCTCCTGCTGGGTGGTNATNCCCGAAGGAAAGATAGCNCTTGGGAAGCTTGCCCAGGCGGTCATGCAGGGNGCCCGGGTAATCGANATCCCCGGAAATTTTGACGAGGCGNTCAAGCTGGTCCGGNCNGCNTCNAGCGAGCTTGGCCTGACGCTTGTAAACTCCGTGAATCCTTACCGGATTGAGGGCCAGAAGAGCGTTGCCTGGGAGGTGGTGGACGCNTTCGGGGCNGCGCCTGATTTTCATTTTCTCCCGGTGGGCAANGCAGGGAANATCACCGCTCACTGGGCGGGCTACAGGGANTATCTCGACANGGGGGTCTCNTCGAGCCTGCCGGTCATGATGGGATACCAGGCCGCTGGCGCCGCGCCNCTCGTGCTCGGGAANCCGGTGGAGAAACCCGAGACGCTTGCTACTGCGATCCGCATCGGNAATCCAGCCAGCTGGGANAAGGCCATCGCCGCCCGNGATGAGTCCGGCGGGCGTATTGACCTGGTCACNGACGATGAAATCATCGAGGCCTACAGGCTGCTCGCCTCTCTCGAGGGAGTCTTCGTGGAGCCCGCCTCCGCGGCCTCTTTCGCGGGACTGCTCAAGGTGTCGAGGGCGGGTGATACCCCTCTCTCCGGCCGTGTTGTCTGCACGCTGACCGGTCATGGACTCAAGGATCCTGACCGCGCGGTTGCCAGCTCGAGCGCTCCAATTCGCCTTGAGAATGGGCTCGCTGAGCTTTCGAAGATGGTTGAGCAGGCCGCCGAGGATTGAGGGCCAGGGACATGTGCGCAGAGAAGACAGAAATGAAAGTTCGCGTTCCGGCCTCGACCTCTAACCTGGGTTCCGGGTTTGACGTTGTTGGCCTGGCTCTCCAGATGTATCTCGAGGTCGAGGCGGTGGCCGAGGGAGATGGTTTGGTGATCGAGGCCGAAGGACTGGGGGCGAGCCAGCTTCCCGACGATGAGAGCAACCTGATCTACCGTATGATCCGAGAGCACGCGGGGGATGCGGTTCCCGCGGGATTGCACCTGAAGATTCGCAATGATATCCCGCTGACCCGGGGCTTCGGGTCGAGCGCGGCAGCCATCGTCGCTGGTATCGCATTGGGCCTGTGGATCAAGCGTGGAACGCCGGCCGAGCGCCAGGTCGTCCTGGAGGCCGCCTCCGCCGCGGAGGGGCATCCGGATAACGCCTCGGCGGCCGTGCTGGGAGGCCTGACGGTTAGCGCGGTTATCGATGAACAGGTCGAGGCGACCAGCCTCAGATTGCCCTACGGTATCGAAGTGGTCGTCTTGATTCCCGACCGGGAGATTGAGACGAAGAAGGCGAGAGAGGTCCTGCCGCTCAGCATTCCCCGGTCGGAGGCGGTATTCAACCTCCAGAGGTTGGGGTTGCTGCTGGCCGGGCTCTTTCAGAACAATCGGACCTATCTTTACCACGGGGTCAAAGACAGGATTCACCAGGGGCGCCGGATACACCTTCTGCCGCCCATGGGCGCGGTGGTCAAGGCTCTGAACGACCATCGAGGCTGTCTCGGGGCTTTTATCAGTGGGGCCGGTCCTGCGGTTGCCGCCTTCACCTCGGGTGACGGGCGGAAACTCGGCGAACTGGGAATCGCCGAGTTCTCAAAGGAAGGCATTCCGGCTGAGGCCAGGATCCTGGCCCCTGATTACCTGGGCCTGACTTACGATTGACCTTGAGGGTAAAAGGCCTAGTATTCGAGAGTTGAGATCA
The DNA here is from genome assembly GCA_002708465.1 of Planctomycetota bacterium. The sequence goes on along the minus strand of PAOC01000054.1, from coordinate 15,581 downwards.
TGAGTACCCCGGCGAATAACACTCCTATCCTGGTGCAGAAATACGGCGGCACATCGGTCGCTACCGCCGATCACATCAGGCGGGTGGCGAAGCGTGTCGCAGTGGAAAAGCGCAAGGGAAAGGCCGTCGTCGTCGTTGTCTCCGCGATGGGGAAGACGACAGATGAGCTGATCTCCCTGTCGAGGGAATTGTCAGGCCAGCCGGCGAGGCGTGAGATGGATATGCTCCTGCACGCCGGTGAGATCATCAGTGCGTCCCTGCTGGCGATCGCCCTCGAAGAGGAGGGCGAGAGAGCTGTCTCGTTGACGGGTTCGCAGGCCGGCATGATTACCGATGACACCCACATGCAGGCGCGTATTGAGGAGGTGGAGGGAGAGAGAATCCTGGGTCATCTCACCAGCGGCCGGGTGGTGGTGATTACCGGTTTCCAGGGAGTGTCGAGACAGAACGAGATCACGACCCTCGGTCGCGGAGGCTCGGATACCAGCGCGGTGGCTTTCGCCGTTGGCATTGGAGCCCGGCAGTGTGAGATCCTGACCGATGTGGATGGCGTCTATACGGCGGATCCNCGCATCGTGGAGAATCCACGCAAGNTGNCCTGGTGNTCCTATGACGAGATGCTCGAGATGGCGAGNCTTGGAGCCAGGGTGCTCCATTCCCGTTCGNTCGAGATCGCCCGAAAGTTCGGAGTTGAGCTGATTGTTTCTTCAAGCTCCGAGGAGATGCCNGGTACACTCGTATGTTCTTCAGAGAAGGGACGAAAGGAGTTNGGTGAGATGGAAGAAGTATTGATCAGGGGNGTNGCCCACAATGCGGATGTCGCCAAGGTCNCCCTCCTGGGAGTCCCGGACCAGCCCGGNATTGCCGGGAGCGTNTTTGAGACCCTGGGTNNCCANTCCGTAAATATNCTGCTGATCGTCCAGGCCGAGAGCCATGAAGGTCACAACGACATCTCCTTCCTGGTTTCATCCGAGATGCTCGGCCAGGTNCGCGAAGATCTCGAAGCTCTTGCCGANAAGATTGGNGCCAGCAAGCTCCTGGTCGATGAGGNGGTGGGGACCGTCTCCGTGGTCGGCGAGGGAGTGCAGCGTGAGAGNGGCATCGCCGGCAGGATGTTTTCCNCCCTGGCCCGCGAGGAGATCAACATCGACCTGATCTCGACCTCNAACCTGATGATCAGCTGCGTGGTCGCAGAGGATTCGCTTGCGCAGGCCGTGCAGGCCGTCCATCGGGAGTTTCTCGAGTAGGAGCTTTTTAACCGNTTGTCGCCCGGTTGTCGCCCGGCNTGTCGCCCGGCAGACGGGCNGGTTCTGCAGANNCCGATTTCTCAGNTGTTCAGCCGTTCAGCCGGCGTGAAGAAANGTCGGTGTCGATATGCAGGATCCGGCCGAAGCCATGTCGGCGCTCNNCNGGGGAAAAAAGAAAAACCACCGCAGCGTGTGGAAAGTAAGGTGGGATGGCTGCGGTGGTTCGTGACTTCTGAAGAGTGAAGTCATANAGAAAGAGAAGTGATTCGTATATTCGGNGAGTCCTGCAGGGGGAGGGAGACGCCTCTACTCGGTCAGTATGTATTCAAGTTNCCAGGNGGCATTCCCTTCGTAAAGAACCTGGAAAATCTCTCCACTGTCAACAGTGAGAGAGAAGCCGTGCCGCGGCAGTTTGCGAGAGCGGTCGATCCAGCTCGAGTTGATTTGCACGACCTTGTAGCGCCGCGTTCCCCAGAGCAGGACTCTGGGCCGAATTTTTCCTTTTTCAAAGAGCACATAGACTTTTTGCAGAGACTCACTGATCTGTTCTTCATGCATGTCTTCATGCAGATTTCCATGATCGACCTTCAGCAGGTCTGAAGATCCTGGAGAGCCAGGGGAGTGAGAGCCTCCCTGTTGACCCCCCGGCTTCTGTTTTCAAGGTTGTCGCAAGGCAGTTAAGCGAGCCGGTTTTCGTTCAAACCCTCCGNCTCTTCCTCGTTTACTTCACCCGCGTGCTTTCTCTGGTGTTTTGCCAGTGGTGTCTTGCCGTGTGGGNCAATGAAGTATCTTCTCTTCTGGTTTCTTCTTCTCAGCTTGTTCTTCAGTCTTTTCTTTCAGGCGACTTCTTCGAGGCTCGAAGCCTCTAGTCGGCTGGAGGAAAATGATGGAGACCGTGAGAGAGACTGCAGCATTTTTGCCAGTTTGCTTGTTCGTTCACAGGAACAGGGAAAACTCCTCAAATACCACCTGAGGAGGTCTGTTCTACAGAACGCGCAGTTCTCCTCTCACGAGTCCCACGTATTTTCCAAATACAACGACCTCCTTTCTGTTCTCTTCTGTAATGGTCATTGAATTAAAGTNCTCGTTTTCCGCTTCGAGCCGGAGTGAGTTCGGCTCGTTTGATTCCGATTCCGAATCCCAGTAGAGCCGCTTGAGCGTTCCTTCTCCTTCGATGAAGATGGCCGCAATCTCTCCGTTTTCNACAGTTTCCTGGCGGCGAAGAATGACGTAGTCGCCATTCAGGATTCCCGCGTCGATCATGCTGTCGCCCTCGATCTTCATAGCTACCAGGTTGCCGCTTCCGGAGAACATGTTGGGATCGATAGCCAGGTGGGGGTGGCTTCCGTCGTTGGCTTCAGTGAAGGCTTCCGAGCGCGCCTCGATAGGATGTCCGGCGGCTATGGCTCCCACGATGGGGAGCGAACCTGAATCTTCACCTGTGATGGATCGGAAATGGGTCTGGAGGACATTGTCGCTGCAGGGGGGTTCCGAAGATGAGTCGTCGTTATTCTGCAGCTGGTTCAGCAGATCCTGGTTGGCGATCCTGATTCCGCGACTCTTGCCGTTGATGCTGATGAGGCCGGCTTCTTTCAGCGCCTTGAGATGTTTTGAGACGGTTGCCGGTGAGCTCAGGCCGACCAGGTTTCCGACTTCACGGACGGTGGGGGGGCCGCCTTTACGGATCAGNAACAGGATTGCGTCGAGAATCTGCTGTTGTTTCTTTGTAAGTGCCATGGAATGTTCTTCTCTTCTTCTTTGTGATTCTTTGTGATTCTTTGTGAATTTGNGGCGGTTTCCGTTACAGTTTTTTCCGTGTTTCCGGTTAGTCGGCGTTTCCGGCAGTTGTTTTTGCTGCCGGCACACTTTGNTGCCGACACATTTGGCTTCCGACACAGGGCGAACAAGTGTTCGCCGTGGAAGAATGAATATAGCGAACACTTGTTCGCCCATCAAGGGCAATTCTCTATATTTCTTTAAGATATTATATTTATTTGNCTTACGACTCCAAGGGAGGGCTGTAGTGTGTTGTTTCGTATTCTATATGCCGGGATCCTGGTGGTCCTGATGGAGTTTTCGCCTCTGGCAGCGCAGTCGTATGATCGACCGTCTTCGACCCGCTCAGCCCGTTCGATGGTGCTGGCTAAACGGGGGGCCGTCTGTGCCAGCCAACCGCTGGCGACCGCGGCCGGGTTGGCAGTCTTGCGAAAGGGGGGCAACGCCTTCGATGCGGCGGTTGCTACTGCCGCCGTGTTGAATGTGGTGGAGCCGATGAGCACGGGCATCGGCGGCGACATGTTTGTGCTCGCCTGGTCGGCCAAAGAGAAAAAACTGGTCGGCTTGAATGGNAGTGGACGTTCGGCGGCAAAGGCGAGTGTCGAGAGCTATCGCGCGATGGGGCTGAACCGTATTCCGACCTTCGGCGCGCACGCGGTGACGGTGCCCGGCGCCTTTCACGGCTGGTGTACGCTCATAGACAAATACGGCTCTCTGCCGCTCAAGGACATCCTCGCCGACGCGATCGGCTACGCCGAGGATGGATTTCCGGTCAGTGAGGTCATTGCCGGAAACTGGCGCTCGGGAATGAGGCACCAGGGGGTTCCTGAGTTCGCAAAGAACTACCTGGTGCGCGAGGGCGATCAGTGGCGTTCCCCGCGGCTTGGAGAGATCTTCCGGCAACCGGATCTCGGGAGAACTTTTCGCGAGCTGGCCACCGGCGGCATCGAGCATTTTTACCGAGGTGACCTGGGGCGTCGTATCGCCTCTTACCTCGAGTCGAAGGGCAGCCTGATTCGTTTAGATGACCTTCAGAAGCACAGCTCGACCTGGGTGGAGCCAGTGAGTACCGAGTACAAGGGACACCAGCTCTATGAGCTTCCGCCCAATGGGCAGGGGATCGTGGCGCTCGAGATNCTCAANATNCTCGAGGCNTANGACCTGCGNTCNNTGGGACACAANTCGGCNGANTANATNCANCTTNTNACCGAGGCNAANAAGCTCGCNTTNGCCGACNGGGATACTTTTGTTACCGATCTTGATACGCGAAAGCTCCCGGTGGAGACGCTGATCTCAAAGGAATACGCGGCGAAGATGCGGGCCCGGATCGATCCGAAGCGCGCCAAGAGTTTCCCCCGCTCGACGCTCGATATCGGGAACGATACCGTCTATCTCTGCACGGCTGACTCCGAGGGCAACATGGTCTCCTTCATCAACAGCATCTACTACGGCTTCGGGTCGGGTCTCGTCGTTCCCGGCACGGGGATCTGCCTGCAGAACAGGGGGGCCCTGTTTCGCCTGGCAAACGACCATCTCAACCGCATCGAGCCCTCGAAGCGACCCCTGCACACGATCATTCCCGCTTTCGTGATGCGCGGAGGGAAGCCCTGGTTCTGCTACGGGGTGATGGGCGGAGACATGCAGCCCCAGGGGCATGCCCAGGTGCTGCTCAATATGGTTGAGTTCGGCATGAATCCCCAGGAGGCAGGGGAGGCGGCCAGGGTGTGCGAGGCGGGCGGCCGGGTGCTGGTGGAGAGCGGTGTTTCCGACAAGGAGATCGAGGCGCTACGGGCTATGGGCCACCGGGTGCAGCGGGCTGTCGGCTCCTTCGGCGGCTACCAGGGGATCCTTATCGACCAGAAAACCGGGGTCTATCACGCCGCCTCGGACAATCGGAAGGACGGTTGCGCCGCGGGTTATTGAGGTCTGGCCGGAGTTGAGCTCCGACTGCAGGAATACAGGTCATGAAGCTGCTTCTTTTTTACGTTCACGATTTCTGGATGAAACCGCATTCGAAGAATCTCGAGGGCGTTGCCGAGCGCAGCGATGAGCTTTCGGCGGCTGGGGCCGTGCTCGCCCTGGTACATGCCGAGCCGGCTGACGCGGAGCGTAGCGGCAAGGTGGCCACCAAGATGGTAAAGAACATCAAGTGGGTCGCCGGCAAGTTCGCCTCAAAACGAGTGGTCCTGCATTATTTTGCTCACCTGGGGCGGGAGAGCGCGGACGCCGAGCTTGCCCGGGAGCTGGTCGAGTCGGTTGCGGAACGACTCCGTGGGGTGGATTACGACGTTACGGTGACACCCTACGGTTATTTTACCGAGTTCAAGCTTCATGTGGCCGGGGAGTCGATGGGCAAGGTCTTTGTCGAGTTCTGAGCCGGCCGGACGTCGAAGCGGGCAAAGAAAAGCGGCCTCCCGCGCAACGGGAGGCCGCTTTTCTTTGAATGCCGAGAGGCGGTCAGGGCCGTCCTATTCCGTGGCGGCCTCGGCTTTTTTCTCTTCGGCCGCGGGAGCCTCAGCCGCGGGAGCCGCTTCAGCCGCGGGAGCCGCCTTGGTTCCGCCGCCGAGAGCGGTCTGGACTACCGTGACGGGAAGGGCGCAGCTTGACAGGCAGATACTGCCAATGGCCAGGGCGATAACAAGTTGCAGTGCGATGAATTTTCTCATGCGGGGACTCCTTGGGTAAAAAAAACGGTTTCAGATTGTACTGCAGGTCCTGGCAACCAGGGGCAGTCGGGGTGCAGAACCTGTATTTCGTTCCTCGAATAGAAACCGAATGTTAACTGAAGATAAAGACGGATGGAAATTGGAAAGATCGGCATCCGGAGATTGCTCCGGTTTGCCGGCTGCCCGGGAGGACTCATCCCCGGTTTTCACCAGCTTCTTCCACCCGTCGGAGTATGACCTCTGCAAGGCGGCTGTCAGCTCCAAGGGGAGCGCTGACCTTGAGGAGAACTCCGTCATGCTGTTCAGCCGCCTGTAGAGCCATGCGGGGGATGTCTCCGGTGGAGTGGCGGCCGGGCGCCAGCATATAGGGCATGACCGTGATGTCGGTGGCGCCCGCCCTGACGCAGGCGGCGACCCCGGCGGCGATGTCAGGCGGCGCGAGCTCCATATGGGCCGCCTCGACGTGATAGCCCGGAGCGATCCCGGACACGAGGCGGGCGATCTCTTCCAGCAACTCGTTGGCTTCGGCCTTCACGCTTCCATGATCCACCAGGAGAATGGCTTTTCCAGGAGCTGACTGGTTCATGGCCGCCAGGCCGCTGGAGGGAAGAAGTACGGCATCTCAGCGAACGGCAACCAGCTCAACCTCGAAGATGACATAGGAGTTGGGGGGGATCCCCATCTTCTTATTGCCGGCACGCCCGTATCCGAGCCTGGGAGGAATGATGAGCTTGCGCTTGCCGCCGACCTTCATGCTGGAGAGGCCTTCTTCCCAGCCGCGCAGGAAACGGCCCGCGCCCAGCATGCATTCGAGAGGGTCTTCTCTTTTGTGGGAGTCGTCAAAGACGGTCTCGTTGGCGAGTCTTCCGACATAGCGCACCACCGCGGTCTGGCCGCGCTTGGGAGACTTTCCGGCCCCCGTGATGAGATCGACGTAGCGAAGACCTGTCGGGGTGGTGACGACATTCTTGTCTTTTACAATGTAGACCGGCTCGGGGGGAGGCTGGATGGCGGGTCGTACCGGCTCAATCGGCGCCGATTTCGGCTGAGCCGCTTTTCGCCCATCTGTGTTCGTCCCTGCGATGGCAGTGTCGACTTTCGCCGCCGACAGAGCCTCCCGCTCAGTTGGTTGTGAAGCCGCGGCAGGCGAGTTGACGGCCGGGTTGGGAGGCTGCTTCGCGCCGCCGGCATGGTCTTCGTTCGAAGACCCGCCGCAGGCGGAAAGGAAAAAGGCGAAGGCACAGGCGGCGATAGATCTGCTGCTCATCACGGTTACTCCTCTTTTCTATGTCTCTTCCGGTCTCTGGAGACCTCCCCCAGTCACCGGCGCAGTCATGCTCTCCAGAACGCTTTACTTCAGTGAAGGTAACATCAAAGGCCACACAATTACAGGACAGGCTGGGCAGGTTCACGGTTTTCAATTGCCTGAATCTTTGCCCGCATGGTCCGAGGCTGTTTATAATAAAGGGTCACAGTTGACTGGGAATTTTATTCACTGGAACCAACCTGGAATCGAGATATGAATCCCGTCTTGAAGAAACTGACCAACTCTTTTTTCTGCCTTTCACTCTTCGCGCTCTGTATCTCGACGATCCGGGCCGCCGAGGAATGGGAGATCGTCCTGAGGACGAATATCACCTCGGAATACAGCAAGACCCGCCGCGACTCTCTCAAGCAGGTCGACACCTCGACCACCAAGGGGCTCAAGGCGATCTGGAACGTTCTCGAGAAGATCGCNCCGCGCGATCCNCTGCGCTACGACTGGTTTGTCAAGCAGGGTGCCTACGAGGCGCTGATGGCCGCCGAGGGTGATTACGCGCAGAAGGAGATCATGCGGGTTCTCAAGGGCAGCAAGTACGAGAACTCCAAGGAGGCGATTATCCACTCGCTGATCTACAAGATCCGCCAGCAGTTCGAGAAGGACAAGGGAGGGAACGAAGAGCGNAAGGTCGAACATTNCAANGAGCTTCTTCGCCGCCAGCGGGGTATCCAGTATTTCGCCCTGGTGNTGCCGAGCATTCGCAAGCACGANCCTGAGAAGAAGAAGTTCGAGTGGATCACAACGGCCTTTGCCGATTCGAGCTCGAGGGTNCGGGTTGCCGCGATCGAGGGTATGTTGGCTTATCCCGATAAATCCAGCATCAAGCTGCTGCTTGATAACCTTCGCAAGCTGGAGAAAAAGAAGGGCAAGTATTACGCCGAGTGGGTGCAGACGCGGTTCGCGCTCGAAACTCTCACCGGGCAGTACTATCGCGACAATGTAGATGACTGGTTCAAGTGGTGGGACGCGGTCAAGGACCAGTTCTCGCTCGAGAAACGGATCGAAGAGGAAGCTCCCGATCCGGAGAACCTTGGCGCNGGGGACCGCAGGACCAAGGTGGTTCGAAGCGGCGGCGTCGAGGTGACCGTCAATATGAAGGTCGCCGGCAATAAGGATGGCTACCCCCTGCTGGCGCTGCCGAAGCGCGGCTACAGCCCCGATTACTTCCGGCCTTCTTTTCACGGCGTCGAGGAGTTCTGCCGGATTTACTACATCCAGATGCCGAGGATCCAGGACTTCAAGGGGCTCGCCCGGACGGCNACGGGCAACTTCGTGATCTACCCGACCGAGATTCTCGCCGGCGCCCTGGCGGAGCTGATGAANNGCAGCGGGCTCGAAGAGTTCGCGGTCTTCGCCCATGGCAAGGATGCAGCCACTCTCGGAATGTACATCACCTCGAAGTTTCCCTCGGCGGTGACGCGCCTGATCATGGTCAACCCCGCCTCGGCCGGGTCGGAATACAACAAGGCGATCAAGAACGTCGAGCGCGAGGGCCGCAGGCGCAAGAACCCNGAGGTNTACAATGGAGCCAACAGCATCATCATCGGACAGGACGGCAAGCCGACCTACGAAGCCCAGGATTCTGCCGAGAGCGGAGGCCTGCAGCGGGCGATTGGCAATCTGACCTTCGCGAACCCCTCCAGTCCCCGGATCGGCGTCTCACGTTATCTCAACTCGATAGCCGGTGATCCGCAGGTCATGAACGACGGCAAGTGGAGCATGAAGACCATCTTCAAGGGGAAGGCTCCTCGTATTCCCGTGATGGTGATGATCGGCCAGCTCGATGCGTGGACCCCGATCGCGGATGTGACCAGGGTGACGAAGTTCTTCAGCCGTTGCTATACCTCCAAGTTCGCCAGGTCNGGGTCCTATCCGTTCTGGTCGGACCCCTACCGCTTCACCAAGGAGATGGAGAAGATGCTGGGCAAGGCGAAGACGCGCGCGGGCAAGAAAAAGAAGAAGTGAAGGACGGTATAGCCCCTATTTCGAGGCGACCTGCCTGGTGTCGAGCTTGCGGATATAGCTCTTCCAGCCGGCCTCGATCTTTTTCAGGTTCTTCATCTTCTTGCCGAAGAGCTTGGCGTTGGCCGCCTCCGAATCTCCGCTCTTCTTGAGCTCCTTCATGTAGTTCAGCGCGGCCTTTCCGCGTGAGAGCTGCATGAAGTAGAACATCACGGCGAAGGACTGGCTGTAGTAGAGCGACTCGTTCTCTTTGTCATGGAACTCTTCGTGGGTGACCTTGAGGAGGGTCTCGAGCGGGATCTGCGTGCGGGTGTTGATCGCGTCCTTCACCATGCGGATCTTGCCGCGCTTGATGAGCTTGGGGCTGAGTCCCTTGGTCTTGCTTTTTTCATCGCGCTGCATTCCCTCGAAGTAGACGGCCATGCCCTCGTTGAACCAGATCGGGATCCTCACATCGCCGACAAAGGAGTGCAGGTACTGGTGGAAGGCCTCGTGGTAGACGACCGGAACGAGCTCGTAGAAGGGCATCTGCTTGATGACGAGGTAGCCGCTGCCGGGGTTGTAGAAGCCCGCCATTCTCGGATCGCCGCCGACCTGCTCGTAGGTGTTCTCGGAGTCCATGAAGCGAACGAGCATTTTCTTCGATGGCTTGAAGCGGAAGAGCGCCTTGTACTGNACCAGGATGTCNTCGAGCTCCTGGCCGATCTTATGGGCGGTCTGTACCGGGATGGCCCCTTCGTATTCGATCTTGTAGTTCTTCGTGTTGAGCTCGGACCAGGTGATCTTGATCTTTCCACGGGCCTTGCCGATTCTTTCCTGGGCCGAGAGAGCCGGGCAGAGGCCGGCGGCCGAAAAGATCAGCAGAAAAAGCGTGCTGGAACGAAACATGGGTTTTTACTCCTGAGAAAATGGCNCGACAGGCCGTTTTTTAGTGTATTCAACTTCCGGATAATCTACAGATCGCCTTTGGTTCTCACGTCGAGTTTCCAGGCTGAAATTTTTCTTCCGGTCGATGACTGAAGTTTCACCTTCTTGGGGTTAGTATATTCGCCGAATGGAGGTGATGACTTGAGAAACTTGAGGAGCTTCGTGGTTTCTTTGCCGCGTTGGAAACAGGTTCTCTGCTCTTTTGCGGCGGTGCTGTTGCTCGTTGGCGTGNGCATGCAGAGTGTTCTCCTGGTGAGGGACGGCCTTCTCTCTCCCCAGACGGGCTCGACTACCAGGATGCTGAATCCCGCGCCGGGGGGGAAAGGGCCGGGGCCGGGAGCGGCCGATGCGTCCGTTAAGCCTCGCGAGNCTCCGCCGAAGACGAACACCACCCCTGCGGGCGAGCCTGGAGAGAAGAGCGGTCCGGATGNGGCTCCCGAGACTCCAGGCGCGGACGGGCGGCAGCCCCGGTCGGCGCTGGTGGAGCCGGCGGCCACCTCAAGCCCCCGTACCAGCAACGATCAGAACACTCCGGCAGCGGCGACTCCGGCTCCTTCGCCGGGCCTCGATGAAGATCTCCTGAAGGAGTGGTCGCCCGCGTTTCTCAAGGGCGGGCTGGGCTTCTTNGTCGCCTTCCTGATCGGCTTCGCCCTGCAGGCCTTTGCCCGGCTGTTCGCCCTCTTTCTCGGGCTCTTCTGCCTCGGGGTCCTGAGCCTCGCCTCTCTTGGTTGGATCACCATCGAGTGGCAGGTCGCGCAGCAGCAGTTCCTGGCTCTTCCGGGTGTCCTGGCTACCCAGTTTTCAGGTTTCCAGTCCTTTCTACAGGGAGCCCTTCCCTCCATCGGGATGGCGGGCCTGGGACTTTTCGCCGGTCTGAAAAAGAAGTAGTTTTGTCTGGTTGACATTGGCAGAACCCTGATTTAGATTCCTCACTTCCAGTGCAAGATGACGAGCAAAAACCAGGACGAGAAGGCTACGCTAACTATCTCCGTTACAGTGGAATAGGTTTACAGTTTGCTCTTCCTATTGTGCTGTTTACCCTGGGGGGAAACTGGTTTGGTCGTAAGTATGACCTGGAATCGCTCTTCACCCTGCTTGGGCTTGCCCTGGGTTTTTCTGTAGGGTTCTGGTCTTTGTACAAAGAACTCTACTTCGGCCCTGGCGCCATGAGATCCGGCGAAGATTCCGGAGGCGAAGGCAAGGACACGCAAGAAGAAGAAACCGAATAGCAGAAAATCAGGTTGTTTGCGATATTTGAGGAAATAAGGATGTCCGGCGATTCCTGAATCGAGCCGGAACCGAGGAAATTTTAGTTAGATGAAACGATTACCCGGGTATCTGGCATTAGTGCTGGTAGCGGCCATCTCAGTCGTGCTCTGCAATAGCCTCAAGGGATCCGAGGGCCTGGCGGCCTCTGCAGTCGGCATCGGCCTGGGAGTCGTTCTTGTTGCCGGAAGTTATTTTATTACACATCTTTCCAGTTGCCTCGAGGGAACGAAAATGCTGGTGGCTTTTTACGGGAGCCTGGCCTGGAGTTTCGGGTTGATCATCGCAGCGGTCGTGATAACAGGGAAACTTTATCCGGAGTTGGCCGGTTCGGTGGTGCTTCCGGCTCTCAGTTTTTACCTCGTTTACCGTTTTGACAGCGTGATTAGATCCTGTATGCCAACGATAAGGTCCGGCTCGACTGCGAGCGTTTCCGGAGGAGAGGTAAAGTGACATTTCCCGGGTTCAATATACTGGCTGAGGGCGACCCGGTAATGGAGCATGTGAACGATGCCCGGCTCTTTCTTATTGATGGTCTCAGTGAAGATGGCGGGCTCTCCAGGATCGGCCAGGCTCTCTTCGATCTGGGAATTACCAAGCATGTGGCGCTCTTCTTCGTCGCCGGCATCCTGACAATCCTCTTCTTCTGGTCCTATGTTCGTCAGATTAAGAATGCACCGGGGGCGGTGCCCGGGCGTTGGGGGAACCTGGTGGAGAGCGTTCTCGATATGCTCAAAAACAGCCTGGTTGTGCCGATCATGGGGGAGTCAGGGCTTAAGTTCCTGCCGGTACTGGCTACCTTCTTCGTCTACATCCTCATCTGCAACCTGATAGGATTGGTCCCTCTGCTTGACCTCCTTGGGCATGGGGGCAATACCGCTACGGCAAATATACAGATTACCGCAGGCCTGGCGCTGTGCGCGTTCGTTCTTTATCACGGCATGGGCATTAAGGAGCAGGGAAGCATCGTTACCTACATCAAGAACCTGTTTCCCCACGTGCCCCTTGCGATCCTGCCTTTGATTATTGTCATCGAACTGCTGGCGCACATCATTCGCCCCTGCGCTCTCGCCGTTCGTTTATGTGCCAATATGGCTGCGGGTCACGTGATCATCGCAGTGCTGGTGCTCTTCACCATTAACTTTACTGATGAATTTTTCGTTGGCGGCGGGGTGGTTGCGGTTATCAGCGTTGTAGGTGTTACAGCTCTGACTTTTCTCGAATTGCTTGTAGCTCTCGTACAGGCATTTGTATTTACGTTCCTGACTACAGTTTTCCTGTCGATGGCGGTTCACCCGGAGCACTGAGGTTTCGGGAGAAGTCATTCGACTTGATTTATCCATGAAGGGAGTTGTCCAAAAATGGGCATGCCAATTGAATTTTTGAATGTAGTTTCCGGTTTTCTCGCACAGGCCGCCACAACGCCGAATGGGCTCTACGCCGCGATCGGCGCGGGACTTGCCGCGATAGGTGTCGGATTGGGTATNGGTAAGGTCGGTGCCAGCGCGGTCGAAAGTATGGCTCGCCAGCCNGAGATCAAGGGGGAAATCCAGCTGGCAATGATCCTCGCCGCCGCCTTCATCGAGGGTGTAGGCCTGTTTGCCGTAGTGGTCGCGTTTCTGGCCAAGGGATAAGGTAGTCATTCCCAGGAGATTTGAGAACATGTTGTCCAGGACTCTTCAGTGGACCGTTTTCGCGTTTTTGCTGCTTTTGCCGGCGTTTCTTTTCGCTGCTGATCCGGCGCATTCCGGTGATGANCCCAAGCCGGTGATCGAGCCGTTNTACTGGGCTGTTTTCTCTTTCGTGGTGGTTCTCGCCATTCTCTGGAAGACGTTGATCCCGAAGATCACGGCGGCCATGGACGANCGNGCCGAGAAGATCCGNGAGGCCCTGGAGGCTGCCGACCAGGCCAAGGCTGATGCCGAGGCCGCCATGGCGACCCACCAGGGCAANCTCGAGACCGCNCGNCAGGANTCGCGCGCGATCATCGAGGAAGGCAAGCGGGATGCGGAGAAGGTCAAGGCGCAGATCGTCGAAGATGCGAAGCGGGAATCCGAGGAGATTTCCCAGCGGGCTACGCGTGAGATCGAGCTCGCCAAGGAGTCGGCTCTCGCTGATCTGCATCAGCAGAGCGTCGACCTGTCGATCGATCTCGCCGGCAAGCTGATCCACAAGAATCTGAGCGCGGAAGACAACCAGGCGCTGATCGATGAGACCGTAAAGGGTTTCAGCGACAACTGAGCTGACTGAAATCTGAGAGTTTGAGCTATCAAGAATGCTGATTGAAAAGATCCCAGCCCTGTACGGAAAGGCCCTCCTCGAGGCTGCGGCTGATGCCGAGGTCCTTGAGGATGTCGCCGCCGAGGTCTCGTTCGTCGGCGGCCTCCTCGGTGAGGATGCCGAGCTCAGGCTCTTTGTCGAGAGCCCGAGCATCGAGTCCGCTCAGAAGAGAGAGGTCTTCGAGAAGACCTTCCGCGGCAAGGCAACGGATACCTTTATCAATTTCCTGCTGCTCCTGGTTGACAAGGGGCGGGAGGCCGAATTGGCGGCGATCCTCGCCGCCTTCGGAGCGTTTCATGATGAGCATGTCGGCCTGGTTCGCGCCGAGGTTGTCTCGGTGGAGCAGCTCGCCGAGGAAGAGATAGACAGGCTGGCCGCGGCGATCGGGGCCAGCATCGACAAACAGGTTATCGTGAGTAATAAGGTAGACCCCGAAATGCTTGGGGGAGTCATCGTACGTTACCAGGGGATGGTGGCAGACGGCAGTCTCAGGGCTGCGCTCAAGGAGCTGCGCTCCGAGATGCTGTCCCCCAAGTTCGAGAGCGAGTTAGTCCATGAGAATTAATCCGGAAGAAATCACCTCGGTCCTCAAGAAAGAGATCGAGAGCTACAGCGGCGAATTCCAGGTCGAGGAAGAAGGTACGATCCTCGAGGTGGGAGATGGAATTGCGAGGATCTACGGTCTGACCAATTGTATGGCGGGGGAGATGCTCGAGTTCTCCAATGGCTCATTCGGGGTTGCCTTCAACCTCGAGGAATCCAGTATTGGAGCCGTCATCCTCGGCCAGTACGCTGACCTGCGCGAAGGCGCTTCGGTCAAGCGCACCGGCTCCGTGCTGCAGGTTCCCGTCGGCGAGGAGCTCATCGGCCGGGTCGTTGACCCGCTCGGCAATCCCCTCGACGGCAAGGGCCCGCTGAATACCGACAAGTTCCGCGCCGTAGAGTCCGCTGCTCCCGGTATCGCCGACCGCCAGTCGGTCAAGGAGCCCCTGCAGACGGGCATCAAGGCTGTCGACAGCATGATCCCGATCGGCCGCGGCCAGCGCGAGCTCATCATCGGCGACCGCGGTACCGGCAAGACGGCCGTTGCGATCGATACGATCATCAACCAGAAGGGCGGCGATGTGATCTGCGTCTACGTCGCGGTCGGCCAGAAGGCCTCGACCGTGGCCGGAGTCGTCCAGCGTCTCACCGAGACCGGGGCCATGGACTACACGATCGTGGTCAACGCCTCCGCCTCGATGCCCGCTCCTCTGCAGTACGTGGCGCCCTATTGCGGCTGCGCCATGGCCGAGTATTTCATGTACGAGAAGAACGGCCACACGCTCTGCGTCTACGATGACCTCAGCAAGCAGGCGGCCGCCTACCGGCAGCTCTCGCTGCTGCTGCGTCGTCCGCCCGGACGCGAAGCCTATCCCGGCGACGTGTTTTATCTTCACTCGCGCCTCCTGGAGCGCTCGGCGAAGCTCTCCGATGACCTCGGCGCCGGCTCTCTCACCGCCTTGCCGGTGATCGAGACCCAGGAGGGCGAGGTGTCGGCCTATATCCCGACCAACGTGATCTCGATCACCGATGGCCAGATCTACCTGGTCCCCGAGCTCTTCTTCGCCGGTGTTCGTCCGGCGATCGATGTCGGTATCTCCGTTTCGCGTGTGGGAGGTTCAGCCCAGGTGAAGGGTATGAAGGCGGT
This sequence comes from Planctomycetota bacterium, assembly GCA_002708465.1. Next base: position 446 of record PAOC01000054.1, on the reverse strand, counting down.
CGCGGGCTCCCTGCGTCTCGACCTGGCCCAGTTCCGTGAGCTCGAGGCCTTCGCACAGCTCGGTACCGAGCTGGATGCGGCCACCCAGCGTCAGCTCGATCGTGGTTTCCGCATGGTCGAGATCCTCAAGCAGAACCAGTACGAGCCGATGAGCGTGGTCAACCAGATCCTGATTATCTGGGCCGGCTCCAAGGGCAAGCTCGATGATGTGCCGGTCGACCGCGTTAGCGAATACGAAAACGCTTTCCTCGAGTTCATTACGGCGACCCACAGCGAGATCGTCGAGCAGCTCGGCGAGACCGGTGAGGTCACTGAAGAGCTCGAAGCGCTCCTCGCTCCCGTCTGTGATGATTTCTCGAGGAGCTTCCTCGATGGCTCGGCGCCGGATCCGCGCGCGGGAGCCGGAACAGGCGGAGATTCCGAAGAGGAAGAAGCCGATGAAACCG
>PAOC01000096.1 GCA_002708465.1 Planctomycetota bacterium | reverse complement strand
CCGAGGGCATCCTCCGCGCGGCAGTGGGCGATGCCTGCACGGTCGCCGGCGCCGGGTCGGATCCGGCGGGGTTTGTGCATCCGCTGGCCATCGCCGTTATGAAAGAGATTGGAATTGATATCAGCGCGCACGCCTCCCAGCATCTCAATGAATTTCTGGAACGCGAAGTGGACACGGTCTTCACCGTCTGCGCCCAGGCTGAGGCCGCCTGTCCCGTCTTTCCCGGCCCAGCCGAGAAACACCACTGGCCCTTTGACGATCCGGCGAAGGCGGCGGGCAGTGAGGAGGAAAAGCTCGCGGTGTTCCGCCGCGTTCGCGACGAGATTCGGGAGACCCTGCAGCAGGCGCTTGCCCTCTGAACCCGGACTGCTCTCCAAGCCTCCCCCTTCAGGGAGACTCGCAGCGCCTCTCACAATCGGGCTCGCCGCCCGAGACGGCGCATTCCGGCCAGGGCGCCGGGGGAGCGGCGCGGCCGCGGAAGAGAAAGCTGAGCGCGTAGATCGCATCGGAAATGTCACCGGTCTCATCGCCGTTGGTATCGCAGGCCGCCGGGCAATCGGTCTCGACGCCGCCCTGGAAGAGCAGCGCTATGTGCCGCACGGCATCCGAGATATCCAGCGTCCCATCTCCATTGCAGTCTCCGCGAAGAAAGGCCGGCTCCTTCCCCTGCGGCGGCAGCGGCTCGCGGGCGAACACCAGCACTCCCATTCGCGGCAGCGTGATGCAGGCCGAGCCCGGCAGGCCGTCGCGCGGGCCTCCGGCGGCCGTGACCCGGCCGGCATTGCCCCTGTTGCGGCCGCCGTAGAGCTCCGAATCGCTGTTGAAGATTTCGTGCCACTGCCCCCCCCCGGGCATACCCAGGCAATATTCGGGAAAGTCCTCGTTGTTGAAGCTCGCGACGATGACCACATCCTCCCCGCGCGAGGTCCAGCGCTGCCAGGCGATGACGTTGCCCTCGTCGTTGACGTGAAAGATGTTCTGCCGCCCATCGGCCCTGAGTGCCGGTAGCGTTCGACGCAGGCGGGTCATGTCGCGGCAGGCGAGGAAGTAGTCGGCGTAGCGCTCCCTCCTGTCCCAGCGGATATTGTGCTCGCGCGTATCGCCGAAGGGACGGCTCTCGAGCAATTCCTGCCCCTGCAATACCATCGGGATGCCCGAGGTAAACATGACGAGTCCCCAGCAGAGCTTCCCCCTGCCGCGCGCCCAGGCGCTCGTCGGATCACCATCATCCGCGGCCCTCGTAACCCGTCCATGAACCGCCACCTCGTCGTGGCTCTCGATATAGTTGACCGCCCTCGCCCCCCCGAAGGCGAAGTGGTTCATGCCCCCGGCGAGCGCCCCCATGTCCGGGTCGCCGAACGCCGCGGCCCCCACCGCCGCGCGCAGGTTGTCGTGAAAGAGATCATTCCACTGCGAATCGATTCCCGCCCCCTCGGCCTCGATCGGCACGGTTACCGCCGGGTCATTGGGCAGCTGCTCGGCGATCACGATCGCCTTCGACGAGACCGTATCGACCGTCCGGACGATATCCTGCAGCAGCCTCCAGCCCTCGGCGTTCACCTTGATGAAATCGGTGCCGTCGATGCGAAGACCATCCACATGGTACTCCTCGAGCCACATCCTCACCGAATCGCAGATGTACTGGCGCACCTCGGCGCGGCCGTAATCCGGGCGAGGTCCCCAGGGAGTCTCCCGGTAGCCGTTGCCCTCGGGGTAGAAGTAGATCTCCTCTCCATCGTACTCGAGCAGGTTCCCGGCGAGGTCGCTGGCGCCCATGTGGTTGTAGACGACATCGAGCAGCACCGCGATACCTCGCTGGTGGCAGCGGTCGACGAGATACTTCAGGTCGTCCGGGTCGCCGTAGGATGACTCGGGCGCGAACTGGAAGGATGGGTTGTAACCCCAGGAGAGCTCGCCGGCGAACTCCATCAGCGGCATCAGGCCGACCGCGGTAATCCCCAGCTCGACGAGATGCTCGAGATGGTTGTCCACCACGTCCCGGAAGCGCCCGGGATGATGCTCCACCCCGTCACCGCCGCCGGTGAAGGTCCCCACGTGCAGCTCGTAGATGATCATGTCCTCGAAATACGGAGTCACCCAGCCGTCATCCCCCCACTCGTAGTCCGAGCTCCAGATGATGGAGTCCCCCACCGAGCTCACCTGGCGACGCGAGCGCGGGTCGGTCCTCCAGATCGTCTCGCCATTGCGAATCGCGAACTTATAGCGCTGACCCGCCCGGGCTCCCGGCACCCGTCCCTGCCAGTAGCCGCGTACATTGGTGAGGGGATGGGAGAAATCATTCCAATTGTTGAAGTTGCCGGCCACCGCGACCCGCTGGGCATTGGGAGCCCAGACTCGGAAGACCGTCGCCGCGCCATCGACGGTGGCGCCAAGTGGATAGGCCCCGAGCGCCGTCGCGTTGACCAGAAAGTCGCCGTGGTCCGGCGGGCTCCCGGACATCCCCAGGCGGTTGAAATAGTCGGTGTCGGAGCCGTCAGTGAGCTCGAAGCGGTAGTAAACGAAGCCGGCGTCGCCAGCCTCGACCACACCCCGCCAGATGTCAAAGCTCCCCTCGTTCCTGACCCAGGACATCTCGTAGCGCCGGGTCTCACCGTCATAGGCGCGAATCCGGGCGCCGGTCAGGTCGCCTCTGAAGACGCGCAGCTCGAGGGCGAAGTCTTCTCCCGGGCCGGGACTGCGCGGCGAGCGGAAGGTCTCATCGGAATAGACCCCGGCCCACTCGACGTTGTCATCGTTTTGTGCCGCGCGAACCTCGCCGGCGATCCAGGAAGAAAACGCCAGCAGAAAAACGGCCTCGTAGGTGCGCCTGGATAAGTTCATGACTCATACGACCCGCGGGAGTTGCTCGCGATCTCTGCTGTAAATGAAAGCGGGAAAAGCTCTGGCGTCGATTATACCACCGCCGGATCCTTCCCGTCAGCTATCCTCAGCGTCGCCGGTAGTCCTCGCAGGAGGTGGCATTGGGACGTTCGGTACGATGGCAGTCCCGGACATCGTTGTAGCGGCAGGTGTCACAGAGAAACTCCGATGAGCCGCCGAGCCAGCTGCCGTCGGTCTCATGATGGTCGGCGACCGGACCGGCGGAGGGCGCGAAGAGAGCCGCCACGACGGCGAGAACCAGGAGGGTGAGAAAGTACGATGCCGACGAAACGCCCAGGAAGCCCGCGATCCCGCCCGGTCCGGCGAAAGCCTGCAGGAGAGCGCCGACGAGTATCACGCCGACGAAGACCACCAGGCGCCTGGATCTGAACATGAGGATCTCCCTGTAAAAAAACCGCCGGGGCAAACACCAGTGCCTGTCCCGGCGGTTTTCAGGATAGCTGCGGCCCGACCTTCAGGTCGAGCCCAACAAGGTGGTGTTTTAAATCAAAGGCCGATCTGCCAGCGCACCATGAAGGCGTGCACATCCTCACCGCCATCCATGTCGGAGTAGACATAGTTGAACATCGTTCGGAAGGTCGGGTTGTGGTAGATATTCACGCCCACGGTCAGATCGTCAACCTTGTGACCATTCGTCGGAATCACGACGCTTGGCTTCGTCGGGTGGTCGACGGGGTAGACAAAGTCACCGTAATCAATCGAGCCGTAGCGCACGGCCAGCTCAACAGCTCCCCAGCTCTCACCCCAGGAGAATTCCTGCGCTGGCTTGACGCGCTTGAAGGTTCCCTTCTTGCTGTCGTAGGGTCGGCTCTCGCCGGTGAGAAAATAGCTTCCCATGATGTACCAGCCTTCGTAGCTGAAGCTCGCGGCGCCATCGACCGAGCTGGCCATGAACTCAGCCTGCACCGAGAGCGGGCCCCTGACCCAGGCGGTCTCGATTCCATATTTGAACTCACCGTCGGCATCGGCGACACCACCTCCCACCTTCCCGGCAAGGTGCGCCGAGGGACGGGGGTCAATCCTGATACTGTCGAGAGTACGAGAGCTGACCGCGGCCCCGATGTGAACCAGGTTGTCGCCATCGTTGCGCAGGAGACGGGTGTAGCGCCCGGTGACGCTGTAGTCGCCATCACCTTTGTCAAAGCCATTGTCGCCCGTGGTGCGGAAGATTCCATAGGCCAGCGTCCCGTTGTCAAGCGTACGATGGGCCATGAGACCCACGTTACGCGAGGGAACGAAGGCGGAGGTCAACGAGCGCTCCATGAAGGTNATGTACTTGCTGCTGGTGAGCTCTTCGAGTCCGAANGGTTCCTTGAAGTGNCCGACACGCAGAGCGCCGGCNTANGGAACGNCGCTGACACCGACATAGACGTCCTTGAAGGCGGGCCTGTTGCCCTTGTCGGCGCTGCCTTCATCGCCGCGGGCGAAGTCGTACTGGGTCTTCCACTCAAACTGGTTGACCTTGCCCGAAAGCATGAGACGGGTGCGGCGGAACTCGGTTCCATCAGCGCTCCCGGTGTCGTCACTGAACCAGGCGTGATCAAGCATGATCCGGCCACCCAGCTTCAGGCTGGTGTTGCCATCGTTGGTTTTCAACTCAAGACCGTTGTTCCACCTGGCATTGATGCCAAGCGGGTCAGTCTCATCCTGCCCCCACAGGCCGCCGGCAAGAATACAGGCGGTCAAGAATGCAAAACCGTACTTCATAGAAGAGCCTCCAAATAAGATGGTTTACCGTCTAGTGTTTTCCGCTTTCAGGCCGGCAGGCAAGATGCCCGCAGAACAAGGCCGATAATCTTTCTTCGGCAACAGAAAGAAAAAGCAGAAACAAAACTGGCCGAAAAAAACGGNGGCAACGCGGCGTGCCCGTAAAACAACGCAGTGGCGTGATTTCAGGCGATCATAAAAAAATACGGCCAGCCCGGGATGCCCTCGGATGCCCGGGCAACGAGAGCCCGCTGAACCAGCACCGAGGGACATTTTTTAGCGCCCTCGATGGCTCAACCGAAGCGAGAGGAGCCTGGTTGCTGATGAATTGGTGGCCAACCCACTGTAAAGATCCGGCGAAGAAACACGCCGCCGCGGTATTTCCGATCGCTGCCCGCCGCCACTGGGGAATGGGAAGAGGGCTCGGCAACCATCGAAGCTGGGGCGCCGGAACCCCTCGGCTATCCGGCAATAAACAGGGGCTCTATTCGACCGTCCAGGTCTCGCTGCCTGCGAGAAGCGCGGCCATATCACCGGCATTGGGCTGTTCCCTAGCGGCCGCCACCTGCTCGTCAAGCAGGCCATCGTAGGTGGGCTTGTCGATCGCCCTGAAGACTCCGACGGGAACCGGCGTTGATTCATCCGCCTCCTCGAGCCTCGCGAGCAGGTTGGCAAGGGTCGGGTCGGAAGTCTTCTCGTCATGGACAAGCAGGCTGGACTCCTCAGCCCCATTGGCGAGGTCGACGACGACCGGCGTGAGACCATCGAGACGAATGCCCTTGTCTCTCTCCTTACCGAAGACCATCGGCTGGCCATGCTCGAGGACAATCGTCCTGTCATCGCGGACCTTCTTGTCGGCGAAGGACTTGAAGGCGCCATCGTTGAAGATGTTGCAGTTCTGGTAGATCTCGACGAACGCGCTTCCCTTGTGCCGGGCCGCGCGCTTGAGAATGCTCGCAAGGTGCTTGGTGTCGGCATCGATCGTCCGGGCGACGAAGGTCGCCTCGGCAGCCAGCGCCAGGCTGAGCGGATTGATGGGGTAGTCCACCGAGCCGTGCGGGGTAGACTTGGTCTTCTTGCCCTGCTCGGAGGTCGGCGAGTACTGTCCCTTGGTGAGACCGTAGATCCGGTTGTTAAAGAGGAGGATCTTCAGATCGATATTCCGCCGCAGGGCGTGGATCAGGTGGTTGCCGCCGATGCTCAGGGCATCGCCGTCGCCCGTGACGACCCAGACCTGCAATTCGGGCCGCGAAATCTTCAGCCCCGAGGCGAAGGTCGGCGCGCGGCCGTGAATGGAATGAAAACCGTAGGTGTTCATGTAATAGGGAAAACGGCTGGAGCAGCCGATCCCCGAGACGACAGCCACGTTCTCACGCGGAATTCCCTCCTCCTGGCAGATCTCCGGCATGGTCTTCTGCATCTGGGCGAGGATCGAATAATCACCGCAACCGGGACACCAACGGACAATCTGATCGGAAGTGAAGATCTTGCGATCGTACTCCTCAATCTCTTTAAGTTTTTCAGGTGAAAGCTCAGGCTTCGCTGTCATTTTTCTTTCCGGCTGCATGCCGCTTGTTGAGAAGGAGAAGCTCCCCGTAACGGTCTAAAGAAGCTCCTCGATTTTCTGTTCGATCTCCCCGATCTGGAACGGCTGCCCCTGCACCTTGTTGAGGCCCACTGCATCAATACAGAACTTGGCGCGAATGAGGAAAAGCAACTGGCCCATGTTGAGTTCGGGAATCAGTATCTTATTAAATTTTCCGAGAACCTCTTCGAGGTTGGCCGGGAACGGGTTGAGGTGGCGCAGATGAGCGGAGGAGACCCTCCCGCCGCGGTCGCGCACACGGTTCACCGCCGAGGTAATGCTTCCGTAGGTACTTCCCCAGCCGAGCACCAGCACGTCGCCGCCATCGGGGTCGCCGTGAACCTCGAGCGCGGGAATGCTCCGCGCGATCCGCTCGACCTTCTCAGCTCGCAGCAGGGTCATCTTCTGGTGGTTGTCGGGGTCGTAGCTGACGTTGCCCGTGTTTTCCTCCTTCTCGAGCCCGCCAAGGCGGTGCTCGGTGCCCGGGGTTCCAGGTATGGCCCAGGGACGGGCCAGCGTCTCTGGATCGCGCTGATACGGCAGGAAACCCTCCGGATCGGTGACATTCTCGACCTCGATTTCGGGAAGATCTTCAACCTCCGGGATATTCCATGGCTCGGCGCCATTGGCCAGGTAACCATCGGAGAGATACATGACCGGGACCATGTATTTTGTAGCAATCCTGATGGCCTCGATCGCCATGGTAAAGCAATCGGTGGGTGACTGGGGCGCCACGATCGCCACGGGGCACTCGCCGTTACGGCCAAACATGGCCTGCAGCAAATCGGCCTGTTCCGTCTTGGTGGGCAAGCCCGTCGAAGGCCCCCCCCGCTGGACGTTGATGANGATCAACGGCAGCTCGGTCATGGCCGCGAGGCCGATGGCCTCCGCCTTGAGAGCGACCCCGGGGCCGCTGGTCCCGGTGAGGCCGATCGCGCCGCCGAAGGCCGCGCCGATGGAAGAGCCGACAGCGGAGATTTCATCTTCGGCCTGGAAGGTCTTGACGCCAAAGTGCTTGAAGTTCGACAACCCCTCGAGAATAGAGCTCGCGGGGGTGATCGGGTAGCTCCCGTAGAAAAGCGGCCTCTTGGCCAGCTGCGCCGCGGCTACAAATCCAAGCACCGCGGCCTGGTTGCCCATCAGCATGCGATAGGTTCCCGGCACAAGCTTCGCCTTGCCGACCTTGAAGCGGCCGGTAAAGACCTCGACCGTGTCGGCGTAATTGTAGCCGGCGGCCAGGGCCTTCTTGTTGGCCTCGAAGACCTCTTCCATCTTGCCGAATTTTTTCGTCATCAACCCGAGGGTGGCATCGAGCGAACGATCGTACATCCACAGCATGATGCCAAGGGCGAACATGTTCTTGCAGCGGCCGGCGAGCTTGTGGCTGATTCCCGTATCCTTGACCGCCTCGAGGGTGAGACTCGTGAGGGGCACGGCGTGAACATTGTAGCCTTCGAGGGCGCCGGTCTCGCGCGGATCTTCCTCGTAGCCCGCCTTCTTGAGGTTGTTCTTACGGAAGGTGTCTGAATTGAGAANGATCGTCCCGCCGCGGACAAGATCCTTGAGATTGACCTTGAGGGCCGCCGGGTTCATCGCCACCAGCACCTCGGGAGTATCCCCGGGAGTCATGATCTGCAGCGAGCTGAAGTTGAGCTGGAAACCGCTCACCCCGGGCAGGGTTCCGGCGGGGGCGCGAATCTCGGCGGGNAAATCCGGCAGGGTGCTGATATCGTTGCCGGCAAGAGCCGAGTTGTGCGTAAAGAAAGACCCGGTTATCTGCATGCCATCACCGGAGTCCCCGGCGAAACGAATGACAACCTTGTCGACCGCCTTCGGGGCTGAATCCCCGGATCCGCCGTCCTGTAAAGGAGAAGCTTGAGTCTCGACTACCATCTTGATCCTATTAATCTGCCGGGAAAGCACTGACCGAANAAAGCTCTTCGAACCCGCTCTCCTATGCGGATTTTACCCCCGGAAACACTCCATCTCTCTTGCTGTAACAAAAAANTTCTTAAATTAATGTTCGAGTTTTTTTAGCCCTGGCNGCCGNNTCAGGAGGACTCCACCCAGGAAATGAAAACTCAAAGCTGNTCAATAAATTCCGGGCGTAAAGACTGCGGTCCTGGATTAAAAAAAACTANGGCCTACGGTGGTGCCCAGCGAAATCGCCCCGACCGTGCGACACCCCGAAGACGAGTCGGAGATTAACCCAATTAAGCAGGTCGGTCCAATAATTCCATCCGGCATTTCAGNAGTTTTTTATTCCCCCATCGAANTCCTCCAACCGCAGGCAAACAACCCGCTGAATGGCCAATAATCGTCACCTCGCGGCCTCATTTTCGGCGNTTATTACATTATCAGCACCTCGCGGAGATTCGCGCTGACANCGCAATGCTCTCCNGTTGANTGACTTCCGCCCAATGGCCCATAAAGCTCTTCCCGGGCATGAGAATTGCTTTCTGTCTCAGGGGAAATGGAGTCTGAACGTAACCNGGAAAGCTTTTAAGGAAGAAATCATGANACGATCCGCGCTGCTGGCCCTCGCGCTGGCGCTTTCAGCCACCTCCGCCCCGGCGATCGACGTGGATTTGCAGGAGATCCTCGGCCGGGGAGATTCAAATAATGACGGCCGGGTCGATATCAGCGATGCGGGCTTTCTCTGCCTCTACCTCTTTGCAGGAGGNCAGGAGCCCCCCTGCCTGAACCAGGCGGATGTGGACGACAACGGAAGGCTCGACCTCTCCGACGTGGTCTACCTGAACAGCTGGCTTTTCGGCGGCGGCGAGGCGCCCCCTTCTCCCGGTCCTTTCAACCAGTCTTGCTCCGTTGACCTGACCCTGCCAAACCTCTCCTGCGAGTCCGAATGCGGCTCGAGNTCCTACGACTGAGGAATGGTCCGAAAAACTGAACATATTATCGGCAAAAGACTTAGGCCCCTTTAGAGGGCATAACGGGATGGACATCAGCGCTCTCCATCCGTAGGATGCGGGGCTGGTTCGAGCGCCGACTTACCCTCTGGAGCGCAATGTGGAAATGCCCCCTCAAGAGATCACCAACAGACCCTCGCCGCTGCCTGAGAACTGGCTGAAAAAGTTCTTCCGCAGAGCCGACCTCGATGCTTCCTACAGGAATCTCGATGGCGTCCGGCATTTCCATGCCGAGACGATGCGGGGACGAATCCGGTCGCTCCAGCTGCGCTTCGCGGATGCCTGGAATCATTTCGACCAGGCCCAATCGCTGATCTCGGAATCGCCCAAAACCATTCCGAACCTGGTCCGGCAGTTTGTCCTCGAGATCTACTCCTTCAACAATGCCCTGCTGGAAAGACCGGTCTCTTCGGACTGCCCGATGGCCGAGTTCTCTCTGCCTCCGCTGGACCCGAAGATTCTTGATGAGTATCCGGAGATTCGCTATGTGCTGGAGCTGCGCCGCAACTCCGAAGCGATGCTCAGGCTCCATACCGGCGAGCTGGACCGCGCCCGGGCAATCTACGAATCGCTGCTGAAGGAGAAGCCCATGAACAAGGCCGAGCTCCTCGTGGTCTATTACCTCGGCCTGGCCGCCTGCGAGGCCCAGGGCGGCGCCTGCGAGAAAGTTGAAGACCACCTGGAAAGNGCCAGCCTGGCCGCCCAGACCCTGCAGAAAACCCTCAACCAGGCCAGCGCCGCAGCGCAGCTCAACGCCTTCTACAAATTCACCGGCAACGGCCAGAAAGCGATGGAGTGGAAGCTCTTCCTCAGCCGGCTGAATTGCCCCCAGGAAACGATCTCCCTCTTCACCCTGAGAGCGGAAAAGATCCACAAACGATGCTCGGAGAAGGGCCGCCTGGTCCTGCTCTGATTCCCGTTCGAACACCGTCCCCGAGCGCCCTCTTTTCTTTCAGGCCATCTTTGTTACCTTAGGGTAACAAAGATCTGCTATGATCAGGGTCGCTCAGGGCCGCTGGCGTCACAGCCAGCCGGCTGAAAACAGCGCGGTCAACAAAGCAAGCAAAAGGTGCCAGCACGTGCAAATCCGAATCTTTCCAGCCCTCCTTCTCGCTCTCACGGCATTCCTCGCCTCGTGCTCGCCCTCCGGTAAACCCACGGGCGTGGTCTGCACCACCGGCATGATCGCAGATGCGGCGCGAATCATCACCGGTGACCACCTGCAGGTCACGGGTCTCTGTGGGCCAGGCATCGACCCCCACCTCTACCAGGCCACGCGGGCTGACCAGGAGCTCCTCCTCAATGCCCGCCTCGTCCTCTACCACGGGATCCATCTCGAGGGCAAGATGGGCGACCTGCTGGGCCGGGTTAAGAAGCAACCCCGAGAGGGTCAGCACATCGCCGCTGTCGCAGATGTCATCGACAAAGAGAAGCTCATCAGGAATGAGCTCTTCGAAGACTATCCGGACCCCCACACCTGGTTTGATCTCCAGCTCTGGAAGACCTCGGTCGAAGAGATCGGCAAGGCTCTGCAGAACGCCGACCCCGCCAACGCCTCGAGCTACGATTCGGCCACGAAGGCCTACCTCGCGGAGCTGGAGAAAACCCACCAATGGGCCCTCGCGAGGACAGCCCAATTGCCGGCCGGGAAGCGCAAGATCGTCACCAGCCACGATGCCTATAATTATTTCGCCCGCGCCTACGGCTTCGAGGTCAAGGGACTGCAGGGCATCAGCACCGAGACCAAGCCGGGGCTCCAGAACATCAAGTCGGCGGNGAAGTACATAACGGATAACAACATCCCCGTCATCTTCGCCGAAACATCGGTTCCGCGCGATGCGATCGAAAAGGTCGCCCAGCTGGCCGGCTGCGAAATCTGCGAGCGCGAGCTCTACAGTGATGCGCTCGGAGAGCCTGGCTCGCCGGCCGCATCCTATATCGGGATGTTTCGTTACAATCTCGAAACCATCATCGGCGCCCTGGGCGATAACGGTGAGAGCGAAAAATGACCGAGCCGCCAATTGAAATCCATGACCTGACGGTTTCCTACGACCAGAAGCCCGTGCTCTGGAACATCGATATCGAAATTCCCGAGGGCGCCCTGGTTGGAATCATCGGCCCCAACGGCGCGGGAAAATCGACCCTGCTGAAATCCGTCATGGGACTGCTGGACCCGTCTTCCGGATGGGTAAAGATTTACGGAGACCCGATCGAACGGCAGAGAGCGACCGTTGGCTACATCCCCCAGCGCGAAGAGGTCGATTGGGACTTCCCGATCACGGTTCGCGACCTGGTGCTCATGGGAAGATACGGGCATCTCGGACTCCTTCGCCGACCGGCTGCGGCTGACAGGGAAATAGTCAACAACGCCCTTGAAGAGGTGGGCATGACCGCCTTCGCCGACCGACAGATCGCCAACCTCTCCGGCGGCCAGCAGCAGAGGATCTTTCTGGCCAGGGCGCTGGCCCAGGAGAGCCGGGTCTACCTGATGGATGAACCCTTCGCCGGAGTTGACGCCACGACCGAGAAAGCCATCGTCAAGCTGCTGGAACAGATGCGCGCCGAAAAGCGAACCCTGCTGGTCGTTCATCATGACCTGCAGACAGCGTCAGAGTATTTCGACCACCTGCTGCTTCTGAACCGCCGGCTGGTCGCCTTCGGACCAACCGGGGAGGTCTTCACCGAGGAGCTGCTGCGCAAGACCTACGGCGGACACCTGACGGTCCTCTCTCAAGCCGGCGAGGCGATCCGCCAGTCCAGGGATGGCAAGAAATGAGCTTCGTCGACCAGACAGCGGAATTCTTCGCGAACCTCGTCGGCTACGGACACTCACCAGGATCGACCATCAGCGCGGTTCTCGGAGCCTGCCTCTCCGGCCTGACCTGCGGAGCNCTCGGCAGCTTCATCATCCTGCGNCGCATGTCGCTATTCGCTGACATGCTCGGTCACGCGGTACTTCCCGGAGTGGCGNTAGGCTTCATCCTTGCCGGCAGCAAGAGCACCCCGGCCCTGCTGCTGGGCTCACTCGTGGCCGGGCTGCTCGCCGCGGCGCTCACCCGCACCATCACCTCGTATTCNCGGATCAAGGACGACGCCAGCCTCGGCATAACCCTGAGCCTGTTCTACGCCATCGGCATCTGGCTGCTGAGCTGGATCACGCGGCGGGGCGGCGACCTGGGGGCGAAAGCCTCCGGCCTGAACCAGTATCTCTTCGGAAATTCCGCGATCATCACCACCGTTGACCTCGTCTTTCTCGCCTTGGCGGCCCTCGTCGTCCTGGCGGTCCTGGGCCTCTTCTTCAAGGAAATATCCTCCTCGATCTTCGATCCTTCCTTTACAGACTCCATCGGCCTGCCCCGGAAGTTCTTCGAAAACCTGCTGTTGGTTCTGCTGACCCTCGTCATCGTCGTCAGCTTGAAAATACTCGGGGTGATCCTCGTGGCCGCCCTCCTCGTCATCCCGCCCGCCACAGCCTACCTCCTGACCGACAAGCTGCCTCGGATGGTCCTGCTGTCAGCCGCTCTTGGAGGGCTGGCCGGCTTCGGCGGAGTCTACCTGGATTTCGTATTGCTGCTGGACGAAGAAGGCAACGGTATCGGAGGTGGAGCCGCTATCGTCTGCCTGGCCTTCCTCGGGCTCATGGCGGCGTTCCTGGCCTCGCCCCGCCACGGGATCCTTGGACGCTACCTCCGCCACAAGAGGATGGCGCTGAAAACCCTGAGGGAGAACCTGTTGACCTCGGCCTGGCGGATCGGGGAGCGAGGCGGCGAGCTCGCCGCCATTCCGATCGCAGACCTGGCCAGCGAGCGCGGCGAAGAGCCCTCCGCCACCAGGCTGCTCGCCCGGCGCATGAACGGCTCCGGCTGGGGACACCTGCAGAGCGATCGCCTGGTTCTCACACCAAGCGGGCAGGAGAGGGCGCGCACGCTGATGCGCGGACATCGCCTGTGGGAGATCTTCCTGCAGCGGGAGGCATCCCTCGCTCCTGATCATGTGCACGCGGGAGCCGAAGAGATCGAACACTTCCTGGATGCCGAAACAGTCCGGGAGCTGGAAGAGCTTCTCGACAATCCAGAAACGGATCCACACGGCAAGACGATTCCGCCAGGAGAGAAATCATGACCCGCCTGGCACTCGAACTCTCTCCCGCGCTGGGCGCCGCGCAGNTCTGGTTTAAGGACTTCGACACCTGGCCGCTGCTGATGGCCCTGCTGGTCTCATTGAGCTGCGGGCTCCTGGGGACTGTTTTCCTGGTACGCCGCACGGCCCTGCTCGGCGACGCTGTCAGCCACAGCGTCCTTCCCGGCATCGCNGGAGGCCTGCTGCTTGCCGGAATCGTACTCGAACACGATGAGGAAAGCGCCTTCGGCGCCTCGCCNACGATGCTCTTCATCCTTGCCGGCGCGCTCGTGGCGGGCCTCGCATCGACAATGCTCATCGAAGCCCTGCATCGGCATTCCCGGATCAAGCCGGATACGGCCCTCGCAGCGGTCTTCCCCGCCTTCTTCGCCAGCGGNGTCATCCTCATCAGGCTGTTCTTCACGGACACGCACTTCGACGAAAACTGCGTGTTTTACGGAGCTCTCGAGAACATCTTTGATTTCAGAGATGTGGCGCCCACTCTTTTCTGCTCCATCCTCGTGGTGCTCTTCTTCCTGGGTTTCTACAAGGAGATCCTCATCACCAGCTTCGACCGCCAGCTCTCTNGCGCTCTCGGCTTGCCCGTCGGNCTGATGAANCTCCTGCTGATAAGCCTGCTGGCGCTGGCGGTGGTGGTCGCCTTCGAGGCGGTTGGCGCGATCCTGGTGATCGCCCTGCTGATCATCCCTCCNGCCACNGCCCAGCTCCTGAGCTGTCGATTCAACAGGGTTCTCATCCTCTCCGCTCTCTTCGGCCTCAGCGCCGCCTTCCTCGGTTNCTGGATGACGATCGTCCTCCAGGCNGNCGGCTTCGCTACCCTCAGNGCGCCAACCATCGCCGTCGTTGCCAGCCTGCAGTTCCTCCTCGCCCTGGTCTTCAGCCCNGNNCAGGGACTGCTGGCGCAGGCNCTGAGAAAGAGGGCGCTCGAATCAAGAATTCTCGAGGAGAACCTGCTGGGANCCGTCTACCGCCTGGGTGGAACCCCACCGNCGGAAGGTGTCACCCTGGNAGAAGCCGCGNCGCGCCTCGGCTATCCTCCAGAAAANCTGGGCGCCGCCCTTCGNCGCTGCAGGNNCCGCNGCGAGCTGACGGTTGGGAGNGAGGGNATCCTGCTGACCACGCNGGGNCGTGAAAAAATAAGCGGGNTCATCCGCGGCCACCGNCTCTGGGAGAGCTACATGATCCATGAGATGGGNNCGGCNNCNGACCANGTNCACGATGCGGCNGACCNCATNGANCACCATCTGCAGCCCANCCTGGTGAAAGANCTGGAGAAGCTGCTNGGCAATCCCGAGCTCGACCCGCACGGAAGCGAGATCCCCTGAGAANGGACGTCTCTCAGNNCCCGGCCCTGGGAATCCTGGCGAGCTTCTTGAGCGCCTCGNTCGCGCGCTTGACGTAGTCTTTCTCCTCCAGCAGNCCCTTGTAGAGCGCCTCGGCCTCCTCNTAGCTCTTCACCTTCACGAGAGCGTTCGCCTGCCTGTAGCGCAGGGTGCGGGAGACGATGCCGGCGGCCAGGCCCTCGGCGCAGAGCTCCGCGCAGCGCCGGTAATCACCGGCCGAGTAGAGCCGGCTGGTGTATTCTTTGTAGAGCGCGGATTCGGGACGCTTCTTGAGCAGTGCCTCGATCTTCTTGGAGATGGCTGAGCTGCCCGCGGCCGGCTTCACCGCCAGGAGCTCCCGGATAAGGTCGGAACGGGTCGGGTCGACCTGCGAGACAAGCCTCAGGATGCGCTCCCGGGATGCCTGGTCCTCCGGCTGGGTCTGACGCAAATCTTTCACCAGGTTGAGCAGCCACTCGGCTGAACAATTCAGCGCCACCTGCTGGGGGCTCAGCTTCTGGATAGCCCGGACGCCGTAGCTGGCCGCCTGCTTGCGGTCACCTCCCTCGCGATGGTAGACGCTCAGATCGGCGAGGCCCACGAAGGTCTGTTCCAGGAAAGCCCGGGCCTCCTCCAGGGATCCCGCGGCCTCGGTCTTCTTCTTGGCCTTGCGGAAGCCCCGGGACCTGTCCAGCAGAGCCAGGCCGCGCTGCAGATCCCACGGAAAGACCTTGACCGCGCTCTCGGTCCAGAGCTGGAAGGTCTTTTCATCGGAGTACTCACTGGAACGATAGGCCGCCCTGAAGGCATCGAAGGCCTTGAGAGGCTGGCGCAGGCGCAGCATCACCTCGCCGTAGACCTGGAGCCCCCGAACGGAATTGGCGCGCTCGAGGAGGGCCCGGTTGACCCAGCCGCGCGCGGCCACCAGGTTCTCCTGGCGGAGCATGGTCTCGGCGATGCCGACCGCCACCTCGGGCACACCCGGACGCTCGGCCTCCGCTTCCATGAACGACTCCAGCGCGTCATCGTAGCGAGCGCGGTCAAGCGCCTTGTAGCCTGCAAGGGCCCGGTCCAGAAACTTCGAGGATGGAAGATCAAGCTCGTCGTAGATCTGAATATAGAACCTGAACTCATCGCCAGTGGAAGATTCCTTGACGCGAACGGTGTTCCGGCCGCGCCGGACCCAGGCGTAAACCTCGTCCTGGTCTTCGCCAATGTCACGGCGGGCGAAGTTCGAGTGAATCAGCGCATCGTTCAACCAGAGCTTGACCCCATCTCCGGAACCGATCCCGAAACGCACCCAGCCCGCCTTGCGGGCGACGAACTGGCANTAGCCATAGCCGATGCCCGCNCCCTCGATCTCGAGTACCGCGCGAAAATCAACACGNGGTCCCTTNGCTTTNTTCCAGCGGCAGACCCTTCCATCTCCGGTGTACTTGGCGGNNGAGTTGAACTTTTCTTTTTCCGGTTTCAGCTCGGCGTCAAAGCTCTTCTTGCCCTCGTATTTTAACGGGGCCAGGATATGCCAGTCCGTCAGCGGAACCGGCTCGATCTCTTCGGCNCTCTTCAAACGAAGNGTNGACCCCAGNACCNTNCGGGCCTGCTCGAGCTTTCCCTGGCCGATGAGGATCTCCGAGAGAAACTTNCGGGGAATCGGGTTCTTCTTGTCGGTACGCCAGAACTCCGCGAAAACCTTGNCNGGAGCGCTCCTGCGGCCGCGCTTGAATTCGCTGACGGCGGCGTTGATTTTTGGAGCCCACTCAAGATATTTCGACTCTTTCCCGGTTCCACCGGTCTTCGGGCTGATGGTGGAGCCGGACGGGACCGCGAGCTGGCGGGTTGGAGCCTGTGCAAAGGCGGGAAGCGCCCAGAGAACCTGCACCAGAACGAAGAGAGACAGGCCATTAAGCAGTTTTAAGCAATTTGAATGAAAACTCATGTCACCACCATTAAAACCGCTTTTCAGGCGGAAATGCAGACAGATGAGCCACTGGGCTAAGCAGAAGCCCTGAAAAGATTTGGATGTTAGCTAATTCAACAAACTATAATAGGTAACTTAGAGGGTAGTGCAAAGCTTGAATACACTTAGATCTACTGAAAGAGCCATGATGAGATCNNCACAAAACAGACTTGTCGGAATTCTGGTCGTTTTTTCCGGTATCCTTCTGGGTACTGCTACCCAGGCCGCTCCCAAGCTGCCTGAACCTGAAAAAGCCGCGGCGGACGTCAACCTGCTGCTCCGCGAGATCTGGAGTGAAGCCTTCACCAACGCGGCGCCGATGGCTTCGGAAGAAGCTTTTTTCAGGCGCCTGTCGATCGATCTGCGAGGCGTCATTCCCTACCCGGATGAGATTGACCAGTTTCTCAACGACCGNNCNCGAAACAAGGNCAGCAAATGGTCANGCTGGTTTCTCCAGACTCCCGATCATGCCGAGTTCGAGGCAGAGGTCTGGGANCACACCCTGATCGGAAGAAAGGGAAATACCGACGGGCTCGACCGCGGCAGCTTCCGCACCTGGCTGCGGAAAAGCTTCCTGGCCAATAAACCCTACAACGAGCTCTCACGTGAAATCCTCCTGAGCGCGGGCCTGCCCAGCAACGACCCTGCGGTTAACTTCTACCTGCGCTACGAGGCCAAGCCGGAAGACATGGCCGGCAAGGTCTCCCGAATCTTCCTCGGCACTCGAATCGAATGCGCCCAATGCCATGACCACCCCTATGCTGACGTCAAACGCGAGGAGTTCTTCGGCTTTGCCGCCTTCTTTGCCCGCACCCAGCGCTACCGCGACTACGACCGCGCCGGCGGCGATTCCCGCAGATACGGGATCCGCTCCCGGGCCAGTGGAGAGCTGACCATGCCGCCGATGAAAAAAGGACATCGCGCCATGGAGATCCAGCCGATGTACTTCGGCGTACGCTACGACAGGCCGGAAAACTACAGCCCTCTCGATCCCCTGCCGAAACCGAAGACCGGGCGCAGCAAGCTCGACCGGAAGAAGATGGAATCGAAGATGATGATGGCCCGCAAGGGCTCGAAGGTTACCAACTACGGAGCCTCCAGCCGGCGCAAGAACCTGGTCAAATGGCTGACCTCGGACAAGAACAAGTACTTTGCGCGCAGCCTGGTCAACCGGGTCTGGGCACGCTTCCTCGGCAAGGGCTTCGTCAACCCGATCGACGACTTCTCGGAAGACTCCAAGATCATCCTGCCCGGGGTGCTCGAGTACCTGACCCGGGACTTCGTGGCCAGCGGCTACGACCTCAGGCGGCTGCAGAAGATCATCGTCCTCACCAGGGCCTACCGCCAGCAGGCTGTCCAGGGAGTTCCCGGAGGAATCGTGCCGGGAGAAGAACACGACCTCTTCACCACCATCCCCATCCGCCCCCTCGAGCCCGAGGTGCTGGTNCGGTCGGTCCTCAGGGCTACCGGCATGGAAGACCCCCACCCGGANAACAACGCCCGCCAGGTGAAGAGCTACGTCCAGAAGGCTGANCGCGAATTCNTCAGGCGCTTCGGAGTCGACGAGACAGAAAAGCGGANGGAGTTCCAGGGGACTGTGCTGCAGGTGCTGCTCCTCTTTAACGGCGAGTTCACCTCGAGCAAGGCGCCGGCCTCGAGACCCTATCACGCCAGCTATCAGAAAAAGTATCCTGGAAACCTGGATGTGGTCCTGCACGGCATCGCGCCGAACAGGCATGTCGACCAGCTCTTCCTGGCGAGCCTGGGCCGTCTGCCTTCGGCCGCCGAGCGAAGCGCCTTTACCCGCCACGCGCAATCAGCACGGGACGATGCCCAGCGGCAATCGGCGCTTGCTGATATTCACTGGGCGCTGCTGAACTCCGCGGAGTTCCTGCATTCAAGCTAAATGAAAAAACCGGTACGCCTCGCGAATCTCGCGCGGCATGAAAGGAAAGAAAATGAAACCACTTGATGCGAAGACGACTACGCAGAACAGCAGCCCTTCCCAGGACCGCCGTGACTTCCTCAGGGTTGGAGTCGGCGGCCTCGGCTGCTCGATGGTGCTTGGCTGGGCCTCTGGAAGCTCCGCCNCCCCGCTCCAGGCCCAGGACAACAGCCGCGGCAAAACGGTTGTCGGAGGCGTACAGCCCTGGCAAAAGGGCAAGGCCAAGAGCTGCATCCTCGTCTGGCTCGGCGGAGGCCCCAGCCAGCTCGACACCTGGGACCCGAAACCCGACCATAAAAACGGCGGAGAGACCAAGGGTCTCGATACCGCCGGCGGCTTCCAGGTCGCGCAACATTACCCCGGGGTCGCGAAGGAATCGAAAGATGTCTGCCTTGTCCGCAGCCTGACCTCTCCCGAGGGCGACCACTCCCGCGGCAGCTACCTGATGCACACCGGCTACAGGATGACCGGCGCGATCACCCACCCGTCCTTCGGCGCCCTGGTCGCCAAGGAATTGGGCAAGGAAGACTCGGAGCTCCCTCACTTCGTCTCGATCGGCGGCGGATCCTACGGGCCGGGCTACCTCGGAGTGCGCTATGGACCCTTCCAGGTCGACAACCCCTCCCGCCCGGTACCCTATCTGCAGTATCCCGGTGACGTGGACAAGAGCCGCTTCAATTCCCGGCTCGGGTTGCTTGGCATGCTCGACAATAAGTACCTCTCATCGAAACGCGGCGAGTTCCTCGCCGGGCACCGAACCGTGCGCAAGAAAGCTCTCAGTCTCCTGGACTCCCCCAGCGCCAAGGTATTCGATGTCCGCAACGAGCCCGAGGCCGTTCGCAAGGGCTTTGGCCTGAACAATTTCGGCCTCCAGTCGCTGATGGCGGCGCGGCTCGTACAAAAAGGCGTTCCCTTTGTCCAGATGAACCTCGGCGGCTGGGACACCCATACCAACAACTTCAACGCCGTGAGCGCGCGAGCCGCGATCCTCGATCCCGCCCTCAGCGGACTCATGAAGGAGCTTCGCTCCAAGGGCCTGCTCGACTCGACGCTGATCGTCTGCATGGGCGAGTTCGGAAGAACCCCGAAGATCAACCGCAACAACGGACGCGATCACTTCCCGCGCTGCTTCAGCGCCCTGGTAGCCGGCGGCGGGGTCAAGGGCGGAACCGTCATCGGCTCCTCGAGCACCGATGGGCAGGAGGTGAGAAACCGCCCGGTCCTCATCGGCGAGCTCTACTCGACCTTGCTCTCCATGCTCCGGATCAACCCGGTCAAGGAGAACAAGCTGGCCATTGGACGCGCCATCAAGATGGCCGATTCCGACGAGCCGGTCACCGAGATGTTCATCTGACACAAGCCTGGAAAACAAAACCCCCCGCCTCCTCCGGGAGACGGGGGGTTTTTTCATCCGCTGGCGAGGCGTCCGGCGCGCGTCAGCGAAACAGGAGCGTTCCGAAATCCTTCGGCCTGTGGAAATCTCCTTTTACCGGCGACCACTCCCACTTTGTCGTCTGCTCCCTGTCGTAATCCACTCGGTAGAAATTAGCCCGCCAGCGATCTCCCTTCTTCACAGGCGCTGCAAGCAGGGGTGTCAGCAGCTTGAAAGGGATGAAGAACTCCGCCCGCCACCCCTTGATCACGGCGCCCGGCTTCAGCTGGTTACCGATGACGCCGGTCTTCTTGCGAGTCCTGCGGGCGCCCGAGTAATGCCAGGGAAGCCAGCCCATGATGCGGTTGGAGATGTTCGTCACCATGAGAGGCAGCTCATGGTTCAGGGGAGAAATCTCGTACTCGAAATAGAGCGGCTGGCTTTCATCGGGCCAGAGGAAGACCTCGAACACGTCCTCGAGAAAGAGATCCATGAAATCTTTCTGCATCGTCGCAGTCAGCAGCTCGTCACTGCCGNTCATGAAGAAATAGAGCCCNGTTGAGGAATACACGGCCTTGAACCGCGAAAAATAGGTGAGCCCGNCCTTGCCCTCCCGCTTCATCTCCCCCCAGGCAGCCTTCTCCCAGGCCCCGGCTCCGCCGCCGCCGGTGACCTCAAAGTCTTTNACCTTTACGACCTCGTAGATCTTGTCGGACTTGCCGGNGGAGACCAGCGGGAGCCCGGCGGCAAACGCTATNGCGAGGAGCAGGAAAACAGGGAGCTTCACCTTTCTAACCTCCTTGAAAAAACCATCNCGATGATTAGCNACGGGGACTCTTTACTTCACCGGAACCTCGGTTAGTCTGGAACGAACNGCCGACGACGACAAGCNGCGAAGCCTCTTCACCCGGAGAAAAACGTGAGTGAGCTCGATCCTGAAACCAGGGAAACCATTGTCCGAATCATCAAAAGCTGTGTCTATGGTGATCTGGCGACCATCTGCCCCATCGAGAACAGCCCACGGGTTCGGCCCGTCTGCGCGTTTCTCCAGGATGACCTCTCCATTCTCATTCCAAGCCATACCGAAACCCGGAAGATCGCGGAGCTCGAGGCCAACCCCAGGGTAGAGATCTGCTTTGTGGACGCCGAGCACTGGCAGGTTCGGGTCGCCGGGACAGCCGTGGTGGTCGAAGACGCCTCCGTCAAGAAGGAGCTGATCGAGACAACGCTGAGCCCCCAGCTCTGGCGCGGCTTCTTCCCCGACGCGGAGGCAGATGAGCGCTTCGTGCTCTACCGGATCGAACCGAAATCCTTCGAGTGGATGAAGGAGTGGGAGATGAGCTACCGGAGGGTAGAGCTCTAGGCCTCGATCATTGCCCGGCGCTTTTGAGCATCTCGACGAAGGCCTTCAAGAGCGGGGTGTTGTCNTGCCAGGTTCTTGCCGTGACCAGNTTCCCGTCGATCACCGTCGGCTCATCGACATAGGAAGCGCCGCCCTGCTCGACATCGAGNGCGCACTTGGCCACGGTGGTCAGCGTCCTGCCCTCGATGCANCCGGCGGCCGTGAGGATCTCCACGCCATGACAGAGCGCGGCGACAGGCTTGCCGGTCTCGAAGAAGTGGCGCGTGAGCCTCAGCAGGTCCTCGTCATAGCGCAGGTACTCCGGCGCCCGTCCGCCTGAGACGAAAAGCCCGGCGTATTCACCCGGGTCGACATCTCTGAAGGCCACGGTCGCCTCGATATGATAGCCGGGGGTCTCCTGCGTGATGTCCCACTCGGAGTCGGGTGGCACCTCGTGCAGGACCATATGATAGAGACGAGCCTCGGGGCCNGCGACCACGACCTCGAAATCATCCTCGGGCAGACGAAAGAACGGNTACATGGTATCCAGCACCTCCGTCGCATCNCCGATGGGCAGCAGNACCTTTGGCATTGGCAAGCTCTCCGACAGTGTTCCAGTCGTCAACAATGCTGGCGACAAGGCCAGCGAGGCGGGTTATTGTAACCAAAAGTCCTGTTTCGGTCTGTCCAGGATCACACGCCATGGGTCATTCTTTTTACAGCTGCGACTGGGGAACCTCGAACTTCAGGCTGAGGGTGGTCCATTTGCCCTCGCTGGAGGTCACCGGCGAGCTCCGCACAGCCGATGGCATCGACCGCCTCGAGGGCGATGACCCCGGCCGCTTCGCCTCCTATCTCGTCGACAGGATCAACGAGCTTCCCGGCTCCGAAGACCAGGCCTCCGAGGTCCCCCTGTGGATCTCCGGCATGGCCAGCTCGTCGATCGGCTGGCGTGAGCTTGACTACGCCCGCCTCCCGTTCCCTCTCGACGGCAGCGGGGCGGTCGTCGCCGCCCTGGGGCCTCTCACCGAAAGTCACCCCTGCCCCGTGCGCCTGGTCTCAGGTCTCAGAAGCGAGGATGATGTCCTTCGCGGCGAGGAGACCGAGGCTCTCGGACTGCTGAAGCTCCTCGGCAGGACAGCAGAAGAGACCCTGCTTATCCTGCCCGGCACTCACTCCAAGCACCTCCAGGCGCGCGGGGGCGAGCTCGCCTCCCTGAGAACCTTCATGACCGGCGAGCTCTACGCGATCCTCNCCCAACACAGCATCCTCCGCCACACCGTGGAGGAGCCTGAAACCCTCGCGGGNCTCGAGGNTGCCTTTGTCGAGGGGGTTCGCTCAGGGGCCCGAGATGGACTCTCGGGCGGGCTCTTCGCCGCGAGAACCCGCCAGGTCCTCGGCGGCAAGGCGCCNCGGGAAAACGGAGCCTACCTCAGCGGCCTGCTGCTCTCGGCCGAGCTGGANCCTGCCAGNAATTGCGGCAGTGACATTTTTGTAGCCGCCGCTGGCGTGGTGGGAGACATGTACCGCCGGGCCGCGGCCGAGCTCGGAATCGAGAAACTCGAGATCGTTGACGAGCGGAACATCGAGCTCTCCGTGCCGGCGGGACACGCGCTGCTGGAGAAAAACTTCCAGNGAGAGACCTCTTGAAGAACATCGAGATCAAGAGCCCCCTTGCCGACAGACCGGGCACCGAGGAACGACTGCGCTCCCTTGGGGCGAAGCTCGAGTGGACTCGGAGGCAGGTCGACACCTTCTTCAATTCACCCTCGGGGTGGCTGAAGCTGCGCGAGGTGGAAGGCTGCCCGGCCGAGCTGATCTCCTACAGGCGTTCAGTAGAANACTCCGGCCCCAGGGANTCGGACTACNACNTCCTGCGNATTNACGAGGNGAGCGANCTTCAGCTCAGTCCTNGAGAGCTCTCTTGGCATCCTGGGCAGGGTTGAGAANCNGAGANCCCTCTGGAGCTATCGCAATACCCGGGTCCACCTTGACCGGGTTGAAGGCCTCGGGGACTTCCTCGANCTCGAAACCGTGCTGGCCGATATCGATGGTGCCGAAGGAACGGCCGAAAGCGAAGAGGTGATCAACCTGCTCGAGCTCGACAGGGAGTCGTTCATCTCCGTTCCCTACCTGGAATTGCTGCAGGGAACCTGAGGTGTTTTAACACGAAGAAACAGCCTGTTTTGACGGAATCCCGTCAACCGCAACAGTACAATATTATCCGGTGCGATAGCGTTCCCTGCCGTACGATCGAGCTCGACCCCTATTTAAGGAGATCCCATGAGACCCGGCCTGAGCTGTTGCGTAATCCTGCTCCTGTTTTCTTCCACCGAGACTTTCGCGGAAGACTTTGAGAAGACAGAATACAAGGCCGACTCCGCGCGAACCCTTCAGTACGCGCTCCTGAAGCCGCAGAAGGTGGAGGCCGGAAAGAAGTACCCCCTGCTTCTATCCCTGCATGGAGCGGGCGGAAGGGGCAACAAGAACTGGGAGCGTAACTGCTTTGCCAACAAGGTGCTTTCCGGGGGAGAGATGAGAAGCAAGTACCCCTGCTTTATTCTAGCCCCTACCGTCAGCAAGCAGGGCTCCTGGAAAAGCGAATCGATGGATGATGTTCTCGAGCTGGTGGGAAAACTGCTGAAGAAGCTGC
>PAOC01000053.1 GCA_002708465.1 Planctomycetota bacterium | reverse complement strand
CCTGGGCACCGGCCTGCTGCTCGCGATTTACAGCGACCAGGTAAAGTCGCTGCTGGATCTGTATCTTGCAGTTCTCGGCCTTCTTCTCGGCGCGCTTGCAGGGGTCGTCTGCCTGGCCGTATTTACCCGCCGCGCCAACTCGGCGGGAGCCCTCACTGGAGCGGCTGCGGCCTGTATTGTTCTGACGGTGATTCGGGTTAATTACGCAGAGGTTCATTCTCTTCTTTATGCGGCCATCGGGATTGTAACTTGCTTCACTGTGGGGTACCTTGCCAGCGTGGTTACCGGAGGAAGCGATTCCGGCGGAACAGAAAGAACTGAGGTGGTATGAGCGAGAAAAAAGATTCTTCGACGTTGACGCGATTCCTGATGACAAGCGCCTGCTTCGTGGTGGTTATCTGGGGTCTCCATGCCTCCCAGGAGATTTTCGTGCCGTTTCTCCTCTCGGTCTTTGTCGCGGTCCTGGCCGCCCCTCCCCTGTTCTGGCTAAAGAGCAAAGGGCTTCCTTCCTGGGGCGCGCTCGTTGTTGTCCTGCTGGCCGTGGTGATTGGAGTCGGAG
The DNA here is from genome assembly GCA_002708465.1 of Planctomycetota bacterium. Next base: position 20,073 of record PAOC01000053.1, on the reverse strand, counting down.
CGATCGGGTCGCTCATCGGGTCATCGGCTAACGGATTCGGGGAGAGAAGCGAGGTCTACGGCGCTGAAATCCAGGAAAAGCTCGATATGCTGTACGCGGGCCTTGAGAGCGTGGGATGGGAGGCGCCGGAGAAGGTCATAGGGGATCTGTTGGATCCCTCCGCGTTGATGGGCTTTTTCGCCGGCTCCATCAAGGCCTTGACCGGAGTCCTTGCGAACGCCTTTCTGATTTTTATTACTGTTCTTTTCATCCTGCTCGAAGCGGCGACCTTCTCGGGGAAATTGCAGGCGGCCTTCGGACAGGGACAGGGAACCCTCGGCCCGTTTGAAGAGTTCCTCAAGAGCGTCAATCGTTACCTGGCCATCAAGACCTGGATGAGCGCACTTACCGGGGTCCTCGCAGGCATCTTCCTCGCCATCATGGGAGTCCCTTTCGCCGCGCTCTGGGGTCTTGTCGCATTCCTGCTCAATTACATCCCGACAATCGGCTCCATCATAGCCGCCCTGCCCGCCGTACTCCTTGCCCTGGTCGCGCCCGAGGGGGGTGTCGGCTTGGCCATTGGGGTCGCTGCCGGCTACGCGGTCCTGAACGTTGGTATCGGCAATGTACTCGAACCCCGCCTGATGGGGCGCGGGCTGGGTCTGTCGGCGCTGGTTATTTTTCTTTCACTTGCCTTCTGGGGTTCAGTTCTCGGTCTTGGAGGCGCGCTCCTGTCCGTGCCGCTGACGGTCGCTGTAAAGATAGCCCTGAATGTACGCGAAGACACCAGGTGGCTGGCGATCCTGATGGGCTCTAGCTCTGGAGCGGTGGCCGCTGTCACTGTCAAAAAATCAAGCGAGGCGCGTCCCTCTTGAAGGGTTGCGGCGGACCTGAGCCCATCTTGTTTTGATCACCCCCTGCCTGTTCCACCAGCAAGAGAAAGACGCATTTCAATGCCTGATCTAAAAACATTCGGGACAGGCCTCTCTGTCCCCTGCTTAATGTTACTGGCTTGTTTTCTGCGCGCGCTCATTTGCCCCTCAGCCCTCTTCTGCGCGGACCCCTCACATCTTGTTACAAGCCCGGGGCTCTCTGCCGGAGGTCTTTCGGAGGGAGAGTTGCTGCTCGGTGAGCTGAATTGCGTTGGGTGTCACCAGGCGGACGAAAAGACAAGAGAGGGGCTGTTCGTCAAGCAGCCTCCGCTGCTCGGGCATGTCGGGGACAGGATCACGCCCAACTACCTTCGTGCCTTCCTTACAGACCCCCAGGCGCAGAAACCTGGAACCCAGATGCCGGCTCCTTTGCACGGCCTGGGAAAAGACGTCCGCAAGGAAGCTGTTGAGGACCTGGTTCATTTTCTTTCTTCCCTGCGGTCCGGTGTCAAATCTGTCGGGGTCGAGGCGGACGGATACCTGCTCGAAACCGGCCGCCGGCTTTTTCATCGCGTTGGCTGCGTCGCCTGCCACGAACCGCAGGAACCAGCAGGGAAAGGCAAGCCCGGCAGCCCGGCCGATGAAATCCTCCGACAGGCCAGGGCTAAGGCCCAGGGCAAGAAGGGGGAGCATCCTTCTGTTCCACTCGGAGACCTGTCCAGCAAGACCACTGCCGGGCAGCTGGCGGCCTTCCTGCTCGATCCAGTCTCGGTTCGGCCTTCAGGGAGGATGCCCTCGTTGAACCTGAACAGGGCGGAGGCCACCGCGATCGCCATCTATCTTCTTCGCGAACAGCTGAAGAGCGATGGTGAAGAGCCCAAGGCGCTGCCCGGCCTCAGCTACAAGTATTATCATACGGGGGGGCAGTCCAAGGTCGCTGATATCGAGAAGCTGCTGCCAAAGAAGCGTGGGACTGTTAACAGGTTTACCCTGACCCCCAAGGACAGGAACGCCAACATGGCCTTTGTCTATACGGGGCTGATCAAGATCGAAAAGCCGGGCAAGTACAGGTTTTTCACCAAGACAGACGATGGGTCTGCTCTTTATATCGGGGGCAAGCAGGTGGTCGACAACGATGGGGTCCATGGCGGCCAGGAGAGAGGGGGCGACATCGAGCTCGCCGCCGGCAAGCATCCCATCAAGGTGATTTATTTCAACGTAGGCGGCCCCTACGTTTTCGCGGTTTATTACCAGGGGCCCGGCATTAAAAAAAGGAATGTTCCGTCCTCTGTCCTGAGCCATGTTGGCCAGGCAATGAAGCCCGTCGGCATCGAAGAGCTGAAGGTGGATCCTGCCCGCTCCGCGAGAGGACGAAAGCTGTTTGGTGAAAATTGCGCCTCCTGTCACTCACTTGGGCATGGCCTGGCCGAGATTCCCTCCGGGGTCCGAGCCGCTCCACTTGCCCAGCTTCGAGGCAAGGGCGCCACAGGCTGCCTTGCCGACAAGCCGCCGGCGTCGGCCCCGAGCTATGCATTCAGCGTCGCCCAGAGGGCAGCGTTGCGCAAGGTCGTGGAGAAGGGGGCGGGCGGCCCAGTGGGGGGCAAAGAGCTCGTACACAGGTCTCTGTCGGCCCACAATTGCTATGGTTGCCATGAGCGTGGCGGAATAGGAGGGCCAAGCAACCGGAGGTATGATTACTTCAAGCCGTCCATGGAAGTCGACATGGGAGATGAGGCTCGTGTCCCTCCGCATCTGGATGGGGTGGGGGCAAAGCTGCGGGCGGATTGGCTGAGCGGGGTCCTGACCAGCAAGGGGACCATCAGGCCATACATGGCAACACGGATGCCTCAATTCGGTGAAGCCAATGTCGGCGAGCTGGGCCGGCTTCTTACCTCCGTCGATCTTGGAGGGGCGGAAAAGGCAGAGGCTCCTCCGAACCTCGAGCTTCTTCGCCCCGGGAGAACCCTTGTCGGCAACAAGGGGCTCTCCTGCGTCACCTGTCATATTTACGGCAGCTACAAGTCGCTTGGAATTCCTGCCGCCGACCTTACCCAGATGACCAGGAGGGTGCGGAAGGATTGGTTCGTAGGATTCCTGCTGGATCCGCAAAAGGCCAAGCCCGGAACTCGAATGCCCCAGTTCTGGCCGGAAGGGAAGGCTGTGCGCAAAGAGATCCTGGACGGGAAGACCGATGCCCAGGTTGAGGCGATCTGGGCCTATCTCTCCAAGGGAAAGAGCTCGAAGCTTCCTTCCGGCCTGAGGAAGGTAGGCAATGAATTAATTCCCGACGATGAGCCCCTGGTCTACAGGCATTTCATCCAGGGGGGCGGAGCTCGTGCGATCGGGGTGGGCTACCCCGAAGAGGTCAACCTGGCCTACGATGCCAATTCCCAGCGAATTGCCATGATCTGGAAGGGCGGCTTCATTGATTCCTCCCGGCATCGCAATGGACGCGGCCAGGGCTACCAGGGGCCTCTCGGGCAGGAAGTTCTGAAGCTCGTGGAGGGGGCTCCATTCGCGCTTCTTGAGAATGCCGAGAGCCCCTGGCCGGGTGATTACGGCAAGAAGGCTGGTTTTAAGATGGGCGGGTACCGTCTTGACAAGAGACGCAGACCCTCTTTTTTCTACTCTTTCGGCGGAGTCAAGATCGAGGACTTCCCCGTCCCTGTCGAGAGTAAGGGGCTGGTCACTTTTCAGAGGGTGCTGTCGGTTGAGTCTGCCGAAAGCTCCGGGAGCCTGTGGTTCCGGGCGGCCGCCGGGAGCATTGAGGCTCTGGCGAGTGGAGGGTACAGGATCGATGGAAAGCTGACGGTGTCTTTCGGCCTGTCACCCGGATGCAAGGCCATTGTCAGGAATTCAGGCGGGAAGCAGGAGCTCCTGGTCTCTGTCTCACTGGATAAGGGCAAGGCTCGAATTGAGGAGAGAATCTCATGGTAATCAATCACTCCTCCGCAAGATCTTCCAGCGCCGCTTTCAATCGAGAACCTTCCATGAAAATAAAAACTCTTCTACCGCTTGTTCTTCTATTCGCGTGCGCCACCTCCGGTTTCGCCGGCGACCCGCCAGCCGAGCTGAAGTACGCCAGGAGATCCACTCGCGAGGAGACGCGCAAGGNCACGCTCGATGCCCACGATGTTNCCGGTGAGAGAATCAACGCCTTGCTGGAATACCAGCTGGATGGTGACTTCCCGAAGACGAAAGAAGACAAGTACTATCGTATCGTCACGCTTCCCTTGCCGGATGGCGTCCAGTTTGAGCCTGGTGGAATCGAATACGATGAGAAGGGCCGGATCTTCGTCTCGACTCGCATCGGGGATATCTGGATGATCGAAAACGCCCTCGAGCTGCCACCCTATCGCTCGGAATATTCACTCTACGCCAGCGGTCTGCACGAGGTGCTTGGGCTTGCCAGAAGGGGAGACTGGCTCTACGCGACCCAGCGTGGCGAGATCACCCGTATCAAGGATGTCGATGGCGACGACCGGGGCGATATTTTNGAGGTTGTCAGCGACGGCTGGGAGATCGGAGGGGACTACCACGAATACGCCTTCGGCTCGAAGTTTGATGATGAGGGGAATATCTGGGTGGTCCTTTGCCTGACGGGCTCCTTCAACAGCCAGCACCTGTTCCGAGGGTGGAGCGTGAAAGTGTCGGCCGATGGAAAGATGGTTCCGATGTGCAGCGGGATCAGATCTCCCGGAGGAATTGGCCGCAATGACGCAGGGGATCTTTTCTACACGGACAACCAGGGAACCTGGAATGGAACGAGCATCCTGCGCCATCTCAAGCCGAAGCACTTCATGGGAAACCCCGAAGGAAACAAGTGGTACGACCAGGCGCCCAATATGGGCAAGNGGCCNCCNAATCCGAAGAGCGGCGGCCGCTGGCACATCGAGATGAAGAAAATTCCGGAGCTTATCAATCCAGCGGTCTTCTTTCCGCATAACAAGATGGGCAAGTCGGCCAGCGGAATCTGCACCGATCGATCCGGCGGAAAATTCGGACCATTTGACAAGCAGATGTTTGTTTCCGACCAGGGGCAGAGCATTGTCATGAGGGTTTTCCTCGAGAAGGTCAAGGGGCGCTANCAGGGCGCGTGCATTCCCTTCCGTGCCGGGTTCAAATCAGGCAACGTCCCAATGACCCAGGTGCCTGACGGCTCTATGTTCATCGGCGGAACAGCCCGGGGGTGGGGAGCCCGAGGAGGAAGGCCTTTCGCTCTTGAGCGCCTTGTCTGGACAGGGGAGGTGCCTTTTGAAATTCATGAGATGCGNGTGCGCCCCAAGGGCTTCCAGCTGACCTTCACGAAGCCGATTGACCAGGCGACCGCGGCAGACCTCGCCTCCTACAATATGCAGACCTACACCTATATCTACCAGGCCAAGTACGGAAGTCCCGAAGTGGACAGGACGACGCCTAAAATNCTCAGCGCCACCCCCGGGAAAGACGGNAAGTCGGTCTATCTCGAGGTCGATGGGCTTCAGGAGGGGCATATCCATGAGCTGAAGGTTCCCGGCCTCAAGTCCAGGGCCGGCGAGGCGCTTGTACACCCGATCGCCTACTACACCCTGTTCTATTTCCCCGATTCCTGAGGGGCGGGTCAGNCAGCAGCTGGGGCCTCGAGGAGAGCTTCGAGCCTGGCTGAAACTTCTGGTATGGGGACGGTGCTCTGAGCTCCGCTCGCAAGAGCCTTGAGCGTAAGGGTCCCGTTGTTCAGTTCATCTTCCCCGAGTATGGCGGCGCAGGGAGATTTGACCCCCTCACTGTCGGCGTATTGAAGCTGCTTGCCGAGCTTGGCCGGTTCAGGGTAGATCTCTACCCTGAGGCCCTGTTCGCGGAGTGCCTCGGCGACCTTGAATACGCTTGCCGGCTCCACCCCCATCGAGCAGAGCACGAGCTGGGGGCCAACCTGGAGGGGCGTGTACATCTCCCTCTCCTCCATCACGAGAAGAATTCGCTCAAGGCCGAGCGAAAACCCCACAGCTGGAACGGCCTGCTTGCCAAACATGCCGACCAGGTCATCGTAGCGGCCTCCGCCGCCGAGGCTCCCAGCCAGATCGGTGACTGTAATTTCAAATATTGGCCCGGTGTAATAACCCAGCCCCCGGGCGAGGCCGGGGCTCAGGCGGAGATGCCCTCCGGCAGGTCCGCTCTCGGTTGTTTCGAGAAGCTCGAGCAGCTGGTCGATAGCTGCGCTCGCCTTTTCCGAGTCAAGGCTGGACCTGAGCCGCTCAGCGATGGCTTGGTTGCTTTCTTCTCCGTCCCGGCAGATAAATTGAAGGAGAGACTCAGCCTGCCGGCTCTCGATCCCTCGCTGCGTAAGCTCTCCGAGGACGCCATCCCGGCCAACCTTTTCAAGCTTATCAACCGCGATCAGGGCGCTTTCTTCTAATGCCGGGTCGATGCCGGCGGCTGAAATCATCTTTGTAAGAAGCTGCCGATGGTTGACCTGGATTGTGAAATCTGAGAAGCCCAGCTCTTCGAGGACCCTTGCCACAGCCGAAAGAACATCCGCCTCCGCGATCAAGTTGGAGGTTCCGGTTACATCTACATCGCATTGGTAGAACTCGCGGAAGCGGCCACGGCCGGGGCGATCGGCCCGCCAGACCGGCTGGATCTGGTAGCGCTTGAAGAACCGCGGGAGGTTTCCATATTGCGCGATGACCCGTGCAAGGGGGACGGTCAGGTCGTATCTGAGGCCAAGATCTGCAAGGTCGGCCTCCTGTATCTCGTCTTGCTCCAGGGCGCGCCGGAGAGCATCTCTCCGGTGAAGGATTCGGTAGAGCAGCTGGTCCCCTTCCTCTCCGTACTTTCCAAGCAGCGTTGAGAGGTTTTCAATGCTTGGTGTTTCTATCGCCTGGAAGCCGTATTGCTCATAAATTTTGCGGACGAGGTCGATTACATAGCGTCGACGAGCCAACTCTTCGGGTAGAAAATCCCGCATTCCGCTAGGGGGCTTTGTGCTGATCTGCGTCATGGCTGGCCGATAAACCGTTCCTGTCTGCGATTTGAACTCAAAATACCGAAGCGCAAGGCGGATCTCCACCACGATTCTTCTTTCCTTTCACAGATTCAAATTTTGGTAGGCGTCATTTGGTTGCGGGGACCCCGGTGCAGGGGTTAACCTGAGTGAGTAGAATGCAAAAGAGATGCCTGGCAGAGCGAGCGATGCGGCAGATCGGTGTTATCAGCAGGTAAGAAATGAACAGCAGCAATCGTCTTTCAGGGTGGGTTCCGGTTTTTGTTTTTTCCGTCATGCTGCTTCATTCCGGGCATGCCGGTCTGGCCGATGATCAGCTCAACGCCGCTATCGACAAGGGTGTTGATTACCTGAAAAAACAAATTCGGGTTAAGCCGACCGGCCAGCATGCATATGGCCAGGTGGCCCTGGAGACCTATGCGCTGATATCCTCCGGCGTCTCGGTCAGTGATCCTCTTATCACGAAGAATTTCAAGATCCTGACCCAGATGGCTAAGGGGTCCAGCCATACCTATACGGCCGCCTGCTATATTTTCGCCCTGGATGCGGCCATCGCTCAATTGGAACAGGATAAGGCCTTCTCCAATCCGGGGAAAAAGCTTGGCCCAAACAATAACATTGGCAGGATTTACCGAGCCAATATGGCTACGGCCGTAAAGACCTTGATCAAGACCCAGAACCCGTCCGGGGCCTGGAGATATTTCGCTGCCAATGATTTCGACAACTCCAACGTACAGTTTGCCGTGCTGGTGCTGGGCGTTGGAGCCAAGCGCGGGGTTCCGATTCCAGCCAAGGTCTGGGAGGGAGTCTATAAGCATTTTGTCGAAGGCCAGCAGAAGAACGGACCTGAAACACCTGCGAGGATCAAGCTTGGCAAGCCTGAGGAGGACCGCCGACGCAACGCCCTCAAGCTCGCCAGCGAGGAGCCGAAGCCGGGCAGGCCAAAAAAAACAGGTTCGGNGCGGAAAAAAAAGGAACCGCTGAGGGGNCGCACTGTTGTGCTNANGCCNGAAGACGANCCCATCGCAGGCGCCGAGCAGATCACTGTGCGGGTGCGCGGGTGGGATTATGAAAACAAGGGCGGGGCCACCTGGAACATGACCTGCGCCGGGGTTTCTTCCTGCCTCATTCTGCGGGAGAATATCAAAGGGAACATCGACAAGGATTCCTGGAAGAAGCTCAACGTCGCGATCGGTGATGGCTACGGCTATCTCATGGGGACCTGGACACCTTTTCACTCTCTTTATGGCCTCTATAGCCTGGAGAAGGTCGCGGATATCGGAGGCGTCAAGCTTTTCAACGAGATCGACTGGTACGAGCAGGCCAGGGGGCATCTCGTCGGAGTGCAGCAGGCCGATGGCAGCTGGGTCGGCGGCGCGGCGCATGGGGAGAACATCAGGGTTGCGACGAGCTTCGCCCTCCTGGTGCTGAATCGAGCCAGCTCGCTTCTTACGAGGAAGCCAGGCGGGAACATTATTGTTTCCGGCAAGTCGGAAATAGGGAGCAAGGATCGAACCTGGGTTTATCTTCCCAAGCTCAAGACAAGCATCCATTACCCCGCTGTCCTCGACCTGGTCAGGAAGAGGCCGTCACGGCAGCTGCTCAATATCCTTGGAGACATCGTCGACGCCTATCCGGAACAGTGGCGTGGAGAGCTTATTCCAGGCCTCAGCTCGAGCCACGCAAAGTCTTCATCGAAAACCATCAAGAGGGTGTTGATGGGGCACCTCGAGAAGATTGCCGGAATTGAGTATCCGTCTGTCGGTGAGTATGAGAAGTGGCATTCTCATTGGAGCCGGGCACTCAAGGCCGGCCAGGGCAAAGACGCCTCTCTAGTCGACGAGTTGCTGAGTGATTACAAGGACAACCTGGGAAGTGCAGAGCTCAAGAGGAAGGCAGCCTGGGCCCTGACTCGCATACGCGACAAGAGGGCGCTGGAATTGTTTCTTGGTGATCTCGATAATGAATTGCCGGAGGTCCGGCAATTGGCCTACTCTTCATTTAAAGGATTCTTTGTCGCGACCCCTCCCGTATTTGTCGCTACAGGCCCCAAGAAAACACGCGCCAAGCAGGTCGCGGCCATTCGGCAGTGGTTCGCCGAACAGAAATGAGGCTCGTTTCGAATTTTCCTTCGGGCTGGCACCCGTTGGGATCCCCCCGCGACCGGCCCCAATGAGATTATCGCTGAAGGAATTTCGCTTTGTGTGCACAAGCCCTTGATGGAAAGGTGATCGTCGTTGTCGGCGGAACGAGCGGTCTTGGCCGTTCAGGCGTAGAGGCGTGCCTCGAAGCCGGGGCACGAGTGATTGCCATTGGCAGGAGCCCGGAGAAGGTCGAGGCGGTCGACGGCCTTGGCGCCGAGGTCTTCGGCCAGGTCGGAGACGCCGCTGATCCGGGCTGCGCTGAGGCCGCTATCGATGAGGCTGAATCGCGGTTCGGCGGTTTCGATGGACTCTACCATGTCGCCGGAGGGAGCGGGCGCTCCGTGGGAGATGGGCCATTGCATGAGCTTGCCGACGAGGGAATTGACTACACTCTTCGACTTAATCTCTCTTCTGTTATTTACTCGAATCGCGCCGCCGTGCGGAGACTGTTGAAATTGCGCCGGCGAGGCAGTGTGCTGAACATGAGCAGCGTTCTTGCGTTTGCTCCCGCAGGGGAGCACTTCGCTACCCACGCCTACGCCGCTGCGAAGGCTGGCATCATTGGACTCACTCGTTCTGCGGCCTCGAAGTACGCTGCTCGCGACATTCGCTTTAACGCTATCGCGCCGGCTCTCGTTGAAACGCCAATGTCTGAGCGAGCCCAGGAGTCCCCGGAGATTCTTGAATATACGCGGAGACGCCAGCCTCTCGATGGCGGCAGGATCGGTCAAGCCCGGGATACAGACGGGGCCGTGGTCTATTTCCTGTCGGATCAATCCGCTTTCGTTACAGGGCAGGTTGTCTCAATTGACGGCGGGTGGGAGGTAAGCGATGGACAGTAATGCCTCGACAAGCCAGAATGGAGAAATGACGCCCGCCAGAGATTATCTCGAAAAATGTAAAGGCCTCATCGAGGCCGTCAGCCTGCAGGAAGATCTTATTGGCCAGGCGGCCGAGTTGTTCAGCCGTTCCATTCTCGCGGGGCGCCTGGTCCATATCTTCGGCTCCGGACACAGCCGGATACCCGCAGAGGAAATGTGGCCGAGGTACGGATCCTTTCCCGGATTTCACCCGATTGTTGAGCTTTCGCTTACTTACCACAACCAGGTTGTCGGAGCCAATGGGCAGCGCCAGGCCATGTACATCGAGAACGTTTCCGGGCTGGCGGAAAAGATCCTCAGGAATTTTGACATCACCTCGGAAGATTGCGCACTGGTTATCTCCTGCAGCGGCTGCAATACCGTCCCCATTGAAATGGCGGAGGGGTTCCAGTCACGCGGCCTGAAGGTGGTAGCCATCGCCGGTTGTCGCCATATGGAGGCGACAGAGAGCAAGCATCCCGCGGGCAGGAAGCTCTCAGATTTTTCAGACCTTCTCCTGGACACCGGAGTTCCGCCGGGCGACTCGATGGTCTCCGTGGATGGACTNGAGGAGCCGGTTTCGCCCGGATCCAGCATCGGAAGCATACTCCTGGTTAATGCGATCAAGGCTGAGGTCGCCCTTCGCCTTACGGCCGCGGGCGCGCCGCCGCGCGTCCTGGCCGCCGCCTGTGTGGTAGGCCAGGAGCGCGCCGAGGAGCTGTTTGACTCGGCCTACGATGAACATGCCCATCGGGTCGCAAGACTTTACAAGGACCTGGGAGCTGCAAATAAGCAATGAATGAACGACCNCTGCGAACGACAGTGATCGGGAGCTACCCCTTTCCCGCATGGCTTGAGTATGCCAGCAGCAACCTGGATCAATTCGGCTCTGAGGATGTAAGGGAGCTGCAGGATGACGCCGTTACGGTCGCGATNTNCGACCAGGTAGAGGCCGGGCTGGATTGCATCTCGGATGGTGAACAGNCAAGGTTTGATTTCAATCTCTCCTTCTACGGATTCCTCCGCGGGATTCAGATGGAGGATGCCCCTGTCAGACTCCATGGCCCTCCTGCTCATGACCAGCGGGGGAAGCATGAAATTGTTGGTGANCTGTCCGCGCCCGCGGGGCTTGGCGCGGTTGAAGAATACAGGCGCCTTGTCAGGCTCGCGCCGGCCGGGCAGGCGTTGAAGGCATCTGTCCCCGGCCCCTATACGCTCAGCGGCCGCCTCCTGCCGAATGANCAATACCCNGATCGGGCNGCTNTCACCGAGGCGCTCCTACCGATCGTGAGAAATGAGCTCGAGCGGCTGGNTGAGGCAGGCTGCGCGGAGATCACGGTAGATGAGCCCTCCATGAGCTGCTACGCCCACAGGGGTGACACCTCGGAGTTTGTCAGCATCTTCAATCGCACGGTGGAAGGGGTCAGGGGAAAGTGCAGGCTTTCGACGCATCTTTGTTTCGGTAATTACAAAGGTCGAGCTGTCGGGCCGCGGCAATACGCACCGATGTTTCCGGCATTCCTGGATTTCCACGTAGATGAGCTCCACCTGGAGATGGCCAGCAGGGAATTCAGCGAGCTCCATCTCCTCAAAGAAATTTCGANTGGCATGGACGTCGCCGTCGGGGTGGTCGATGTGAAGAGCTATTACATCGAGACTCCCGAGGATATTGCCAGGCGGGTTGAGATGTGCCTCGATCATGCCGCCCCGGAGAAGCTCTCCTTTGCCCCGGACTGCGGCCTGAGCCAGACTGCAAGGTGGGCTGCCCGGCAGAAGCTTGCCAACATGGTGGCTGGGGTGAGCCTCGCTCGCGAGAAACTTGGACTTGGGTGAACAATGATTTCTCCGCACCTGACAGGTGATGATTTGCTACGAGATATCGCGACCGCCCCGGCCGACAAGGGCTGTTTCCATCTCTGGTGGCTGGGGCAGAGCGGNTTTCTTCTCAGGTNGGAGAACAGGTTTCTCCTGGTCGACCCCTACCTCTCTGATTCGTTGACAGAAAAGTACGCCANCACCGACAAGCCTCATATCCGCATGACGGAGCTTCCGGTTCAACCCGGACAACTGGATTTCATCGATCTTGTCACCTCGAGCCATAACCATACCGACCACCTTGATGGGGAAACCCTCCTCCCTCTGCTTTCNGCCAACCCTGGCGTAGCCCTTCTCGCGCCCGAGGCGAATCGACAATTTGTNGCCGAGAGGCTCGACCTGGACGGTAAGACGCCTCATGGGCTCTCTTCAGGCCAGGAAACCGAGCTTGCGGGGTTCTGCTGTGTTGGCGTACCGGCCGCCCACGAAAGCAGGGAGCTTGACGGCGAGGGGCGAGACAAATACATGGGCTACATTTTCAAGTTTGGCGAGTGGGGCGTTTACCACAGTGGGGACACTATTCCCTTTGATGGCCTTGTGGAGGCTCTCGCCGGTCATCGTATCGATGTCGCTATTCTGCCGATTAACGGTCGAGCGGGGGGGCGAGGAGTTGCCGGAAATCTCTGGGGGAGGGAGGCTGCTGACCTGGCTGGAGAAATCGGAGCCCGTATCGTGATCCCCTGCCATTACGATATGTTCAGCTTCAACACGGCCACATCCGATGAGTTCGTTCATCGCTGCCACCAGCTTGACCAGCCCTACAGGGTGCTGCGATGCGCCGAACGCTGGAGCAGCTTCGAGCTGGAGGGGCGCTGAATTGACCTCCGAGGGAGATCTTTGCGAGGCGATCTCAGCTGCAGGAGAGATCCTGCTTTTTACGGGAGCTGGGATCTCGACTCCCAGCGGGATCCCTGATTTTCGCGGACCTCAGGGGGTGTGGAAGAAGCGCGACCCGGTGTTTTACCAGGACTTCATGTCTTCGGAGGATTCTCGGATTGATTATTGGGAATACAAGATAGAGGGCTGGGCGGCTTTTCAGGAGGCTCGGCCTAATGTCGTTCACGATGCGATTGTCCGCATTGAAAAGGCAGGCAAGCTGGGCTTGGTTGTCACCCAAAACGTTGACGGGTTGCATCTTCTCGCGGGGACCAGCCCTTCTCTCCTGGTTGAGCTCCATGGGACGAATGGGAAGGTTGAGTGCCAGGGGTGTCGGCAGGAGGCCGACCCGGAGGAAAGCTTCGAGTTCTTTCGGCGGGAAGGGGCCGCGCCCAGATGCCCCTGTGGAGGCTATCTCAAGCCGGCGACCATCAGTTTTGGCCAAGGGCTGAGGCCCGAAGACCTGGAGAAGGCCTTCCTGGGCGCGTCGAGCTGTGATCTTGTCCTGTCGCTTGGATCCACTCTCTCTGTGGAGCCGGCGGCATCCATACCGCTTTCGGCAGCGAAGGACGGGAGCCCTTATTTTATCGTTAACCAGGGAGAGACAGCCCACGACAGGATCAGTTGTCTTTCAGGGCGTGTTGACGGCCTGGTCGAAGAGATCTTTCCAGCCGCTGTGGAGAAGGCGCTCGGGCCGGGCTAAATGAAAAAATCCGGCATCAGCTCCTGCCCGGGCTCGACCGCGTACTTGTCGAGATCTTTTTCGCCGGCAGCGACGAGGACATCGTCATCGATGTGGAACTGCCCCGTATTCTCCCTGCTGCAGCGGGTAAGTATCTGCCAGGCGGCATCTCCCATGATGGAGGGCTTTCGAGATCTGCGGATCATGTCTTCGCCTCCCAGGAGGTTTCGAACTGCGGCCGTGGCGATGGTCGTCCGGGGCCACAGCGCGTTGACGGCAACCCCTGCAGGGGCCAGCTCGGCGGCCATTCCGAGGACACAAAGACTCATTCCAAATTTTGCCATGGTATAGGCCAGGTGGGGTGCGAACCATTTGGACTCGAGGCTTAACGGTGGAGAAATATTCAATATGTGCGGGTTCGGGGAATTCTCAAGATGCGGCAGGCATAGCTTGGAACAAAGAAAGGTCCCCCTGGCGTTGACCTGGTTCATGAGGTCATAACGTTTCATTTCTGTTTCCCGGGTGCCGGTAAGGGAGATGGCGCTGGCGTTGTTGACAAGGATGTCGATCACCCCGAATCGCGCCACAGCGGCCTCTACGGCGGCCTGGACCTGCTCCTCAAATCGTATATCGGTCTGGACAGCCAGAGCCTGGCCTCCGGCGGCAATGATTTCTTCGGCTGCGGAATTGATTGTCCCTGGAAGCTTCGGATGTTCCCTGACCGTTTTTGAGGCGATGACCACGTTGGCGCCATCGGCCGCCGCGCGCAGGCCAATCGCCTTCCCGATCCCTCGGCTGGCGCCGGTTATGAAGAGCGTTTTTCCCTCGAGGCTTTCCATTCGGGTACCTTTCTTTTNCCATCGGCCTTCCCTGAGAGACTACCAGAATTCTGGGCAAGTGATAGCCTCCAGGGTAAAAGGAGCGCGCCGGCGCGGGGTGGACTTCCTGTGCTTTTATGGCACCCTGAACAGGAGGGGCAAACCAATCGAGGCCCCGGGTGAAGATTATGAATATTGAAAAAGAATACTTCGGTCAGACGCGGGATGGGGAGCCCGTTCACCGGTATCTCATTGAGGGGCATCGGGGCGTCTCTGTTGCGCTGATAGACTTTGGTGCCATTGTTCAATCCGTCAGGGCGCCTGACCGGGATGGGCGAGTAGATGAGATCTCGCTGGGGTTTGATTCCCTGCGCGGCTATCTGGATGAGCACCCTTATTTCGGTGCCACCGTGGGCAGATATGCGAACCGGATCGCTAACGGGCACTTTGAGCTTGGAGGGCAGGCCTTTACCCTTGCGGTCAATAACGGCCCCAACCATCTCCATGGGGGTATCCGTGGATTCGACAAGGCTCTGTGGTCAGGGAGTCCTGTGCAGACTGAGACTGAATGCGGAGTTTGTTTCAAGCTTACCAGCCCTGATGGAGAGGAGGGCTATCCCGGCGAGCTGCAGGTGTCCGTGCTCTACATGCTTGATGCCGAAAACAGACTCACGATCAGCTACGAGGCAAACACGAGCAGGCCAACTCCCGTCAATTTGACGAATCACACCTACTGGAATCTCTCCGGCGCCGGTAGCGGTGAGATATTCGGGCATCAATTGAGCATCGTGGCTGACCGGTATCTGCCGGTCGATGAGAACCTCATACCGACGGGAGAGCTGTCCTTTGTGGAGGGGGGAGCTATGGACTTCAGAAATCTCTTTGAGATCGGCTCAAGGTTCGATTCTGTCGAGGGAGGCTACGACCATTGCTTTGTTCTCGGGGACTCCGTTTCGGAGGCCCCCAGGCCGGCGGCGATTCTCCGCGACCCGGCAAGCGGCCGTTCAATGCGAATCAGCACGACCGAACCGGGCATTCAGTTGTACACAGGGAATTTTCTGGACGGAATTAAAGGGGCGGGCGGGAAAATCTTTGAGCGTCACGGGGCGCTCTGTCTGGAGGCACAGCATTTCCCCAACAGTCCGAACCAGGAGAGTTTTCCGTCTACTGTCCTCAATCCAGGGGACACCTACCGCCAGGTAACCGTACACGAATTTTCCGCCGCCTGAGCTGCACGGATGCGGCCCCGCGCCATATTCTTGAGGCGGCTTTCAGCAGCCGGCGTAATTGTCACACCCAAGGTCCCCCAGGGAGCCTTCGGCATCCGTGTCGTTCCCGCAGTCAGCCTCAGGTGGGCCGGGGGCAGCAGGGGGCTCGCCTCCTGAGAACAGGAAGTTCAGGGAGGCGACGGCATCTGATATGTCGACGATTCTGTCGTTGTTGAAATCCGAGGCCTCAAGACAGGACGGAATGGCGCCGCCGGTGAACAGGTAGTCGAGGGTGCCTACGGCGTCTGAGATGTCCAGGGAGGAGTCGCCGTTGATGTCCCCGCGGTGAAACAGCTGGCGAGAGTCCCGGCACTCGTCGGGCTCCAGGTCCCCATCGCTGTCGAGTGAGTCGCCGCTGGCAATGTCGCAATCATCAGGGATCCCATTTGCATTGCAGTCGGTGCTTTCTCCGAATTCTATGTCGCATTCGTCGCTGAAACCGTTCTCGTTGCAATCGTTCCCATTTCCAATTATGAGACAGGCCGCGCCGAGATCGACAATGGTCAAGGTTCCGTCGCTCCAGTCGCCGCGGGTCAGTCCGCCATCGGTAATCTGGCAATAAACATAGTAGGTCCCAGGCTTGACCTCGGCTGAATTGATAATGACAAACCCGAGAGATGCATTGGTGTGAAGTGAGGGGGCAATCATCTCGGCTGTTTCGTCGAGCTCACGAGTCTCGCTGAGGTAGACCGTAACCCACGCGGTGTCATTCTCGGGGTCTGAGTGCGCCCAATTAACCATGTAGAGGTCAATCCCGTGTCGAATCCGGACATCGCCGGCGGCTGGGGTCAAGGTCTCGACCACCGGGGGCTGATTGGCAGGGGGGTTGATGCTGAGGCGGTAGCCGTCGTTCGTATCCCCGTTTCTGCCGCTTATTCGAGCATAGTACCAGCCTTCGGGTTTCTCGAACATTGAGATTCGTTCGTAGTCCCTGGAGGTTCTCGATTCATCGACCAGGGTCCCGTTATCGTCAAGTAGCTCAAGGTCGATGTTTCCATGGGAGTTATCGAAGTCGAGTCTTACAAAGTCGGCCATGCCGCCCGTTTCATTGGAGTAGAAGCGGAAGTAGTCCTCATCTCCCGCCTCGTGAAGAGTCAGGTTAATAAGGGTCCGCTTTGGGTTGCAGGGGCCAAGGTTGGGGCTGTTGGGGGTTCCGGCAGATATGCTTCTGACATTATCCAGGTCGCCATTAGGCTCATAGGCGTCAGGGTTGATGTCCGATGGGTTTCCAATCGTTATCCTGATCCGGGTGATGTTGTTGTCTTCGTTAGACTCCAACACGTTATTATTCGGATCTACTTCCGATTCGAGCCAGTAATGTCCATCGGGGANANCCGTGATGTCGATGTTCTGCCCGGGAAGACTTTTTGAATAAACATCAATCCAGCCAACGGAGAGACCCTGCGTAGTTGAGGAGCAGGTTCGAAAAAACCCTCCCGAGACATAGCCAGGGAGCCTGCGGTCGTAGACTCCGAGGTCCAGGATGCAGAAGCTTGTCTTCTGTCCGGCAGCCACGACATCTCCAACCCCGTCTTCGCCTACAACCCTCCGGAGGCGGTACTGGGCCCATTCTTCAAAATGAATGTGGTTGTGTTNCGGATGGTAGACAAAGGTTCCGGCGACCCGCTCAAAATAGGATCCATCCTCGCGGAATACGCGCTGGCGAACGTCCTGGGTTCCATCGTCATTGCCAGGGGTGACTCCGTAGAGATAGAGAGGGCCTGTTCCTGCATTGGCTGTTCCATTGGAGAGNCGCAGGAGGGTCCTGCCGCCGCTGACGCGGATATCATTATCAAGGAGGTCGGACTGCCGTACGATAATATCGGGCAGCTCAAGGGCCAGGTCATCTCCAGCCTGGGCTTGCCCAAGGCTTNTCGAGACGATGCAGACANTGNCTGCCATCGACATCAGCGAGAACTTTTTCTGGTTTAAAAATATCGACATAAATCCCAACCTTTCTACTAGAACCCTTTGCTGTACGCCCTCGCCGTTGTCGGGCTTTTCAGCTCCAAGAAGTCTCGCAGCCCCCAGCGAGCTCTTCACTGCTATTAAGCAAAGGTAAAGGGGATGAGGCGCAGTGTCAACTTGGTTCGATGCATGAAGCCAACATTTATAAACAAAGCTCCGCGGGGGCGATAATATAGCCGTTTGCGCGGCCCGTCAGCAGTGCGGGAACCTTCATTCGAGCGCGGAGAAGTGACCCGTTAAAGAGTTCTGAGAAACGCCACGAGGTCGCTCAGCTCATCCTGGGTTAGCGAATGAGCCTTGCCGTGCATGTTTTCCTTGTCGTGAAGCGTGAAGATGCTTCGAAGGCTTGTAGCTCTTCCATCGTGGAGGAACCGGCTCCGGCTACCTGCGCCTAAAAGCGAGGGAGGATTGTAGTCGCGGTATCCGTCATATTCGTCGAAAACACCAACATCTTTAAGGGCAGGAACCGTGTAGAGCGGAGGCTTATGGCAGGTTGCGCAGGCGGCCTTCTGGAAAAGAGCGGCGCCTTTTTCCGGGTCGCCACCAAGGCTCTCCAGCGTGCGAGCTGTCGGACGGGGCAGAAGCGACCCCAGGAAGGCCATTACCCGGGCAACGTCTTTCGGGGCGGCCTTTCGATTTACAGCCATCGTNGAGTGGAGAGANGCTGAGACTTGCTCCTGGAGGGTTTTGAATTTTCCATTCCAGGCCCAGGGCGGGGTCTGGATGGAGCCATGAAGGTCAGGCGCCTTNTTCGCAAGCCCATCCCCATCTGCATGGGTGTCAAAATTGTGCCCTCTTGTCCCGCCNTCCGGATGGCANCTGTTGCANCTATACCAACCACCATTGGATCGCTTTGAATTAAAGAAAATCTTTGCTCCGAGATGCGTCTCGGTGGGTTNCGGGCTTGGCCCAAGGCGTATTGTCCTCTGTGTCTCCCTGGTGGCGAGATCGATTTCCCAGATGGAATCTTCAAGGCTGCAAAGCACGTAGGCGCGACGGCCGTCGGCGGCGCAGACAACGGCAACNGGCCGATCCCCGACCTNGATGGAGGGGAGNGCTTCCTGCCGGGAGAGGGGNTCAGTGCCGGGCAGGTAGGCCTCGTCCGTGTCGACGAAGACCAGCCTGTTGGTCCCGCCGCTCGGGAGCAGGAGGAGATCTCCGGCGGATCCCGGGCGTACGACGAGAGCGGGCTTGCCGGGATCTCCATTGGCTCGCTGCCGTTGGTCCAGTGGAACAACCCGATGCCGAGGGTCGCCGCCTTGATAGCCGACTCCGTAAATATATTTCTTCTCGGGGGCGCCCCCGTCTTTCTCTCTTTTGTAATCGCGGACAGGTATTGTCGAGACGGGAATGCTCGTTACCCGGTTTGCGAGTATGAGCCCCCAGACGATCATCTGGGGGTCGACAGCAACCTCTGTAGGTTGGACCTGGTGGCTTAAAAGGATATTCCCCCTGCTGAAAACAAGCCCCTGGAGATTCAGGGCCCGGCCTTTTGCGGGCGCGGTCTCACCAAGCTGTATTTTTTTTTCCAGGTCGAGCAGGCCTACCGAGTCTCGGCCCGTGACGGCTACCTGGCCTGGAGAGGATTCTTCAAGCGAGAGAAGTCGTCGCGGACCTTCCACGGTCTCGATGGAGGCCAGGGGGTTTTCGACATCCGGGTTGAACATCAAAACCCGTTTGGCCTTGCTGCAGGCGACTAGAAGCGCCCTGGAGCCCTGGGCATATTGCACTCCCTCGGGGCCTCCCGGGGCAGGCAATGTCCGCAGGAGCTTAAGCCGGGGATGCGCAGAGCCGGCAATTGAAAGAATGTAGACCTTTCCCGCGTCTCTGTCGCTTGCCGCGACTCTTTGCGCTCCATTGTGCAGGAAGGAGGTGATTTGTGAGGGCCTTGCGGCGCTTCCGAGATGGAGCTCATGAAGAACCTCGCCGGAGGAGATTCTGACCATGGAGATGGAGTGGCTGCCGCTGTTGGCCGTAAAGAGATATTTCTGCCCCGGCCCCAGGGCTAGGTCGGAAGGATAGCGAGGCCCCTGTGGAGGCTCGCCTCCTGCTGCCTGGGTCAACCCCAGGAACAGAAGGATGGCCGGAAGGGACAACTGGATGAAAAAAGAGAGGCACATCCTTGTCGTTGACTGCATTCAAAAATTGTATCCTGTCTTCACAATCAGTTCCACAAGGCGCAATCGCCAACAGGAGGATCCCGGATGGGCTATGTCTCGATAGGCAGACTTGAAGATTTCACTGAAGGTAAGGGCTCAGAGGTTCTCATCGGAGCGAGAAGGATTGCCGTTTTCAGGTCAGGAGACACAATTCGGGCGATCAAAAACATATGTCCCCATGAAGGCGATCTGCTTCACCGGTGCGCGCCAAAGGATGGGGCTGCGGTTTGTCTCGGCCATGGTTGGCGTTTCAGTCTCGAGACCGGCGCCTGCCTCAAGGGTAGCCCTGAAAGTCGCGTGGCGGTCTATCCCGCCAGGGTCAACTCGGGCGAGGTCGAGATCGATCTGGGCTAAAAAAAAGAGCGCCAGCCGGGATCTCCGGTCGGCGCTCTTTTTATGGCTTGGATCCTGCCTGGCAGGATCCGGCATTTGCCTGTAAAGCTTAGCCTGTAAAGCTCAGCTGGCGGGCTTGGCCTTTTTCTCAGAGGCCTTGACTCCGTCAGCGGCCTTGACGATCAGGGCGGCGGCGCTTTTTTCGCAACCGGCGGCACGGACTGACTTGACCAGGGTGGTGGCGGCCTTCTCGCACTCG
>PAOC01000146.1 GCA_002708465.1 Planctomycetota bacterium | reverse complement strand
TATTGTCATCTCATCCAGGTCGATCCGCTCTCCTCCCGCCGAGGTGCTGAAGACCCCACTTCGCAGATGGTAGCGCCCGGTGAGGAACTCTGCGCGTGTAGGTGAGCAGACGGGGCAGACGTAGAATCTGTCAAACCTGGCTCCAGCGCGAGCCAGGGCGTCAATTTCAGGGGTTTCCAGGTTGGTGTTTCCGTTGAGCGACAGATCGCCCCAGCCCTGGTCATCTGTAAGGATGACGATGACGTTGGGTTTCCGGGCGTCCAGGGTCGCCGGAACCAGGGTCAGTATGGAAAATAACAGGAACAGAAACCCCGGAATAGTTTTCATGCTGATCTCCAGATTCAAGCGCTTCCAGCCAGGTTGCCTCCCGGCTGTTTCCATAGGATACACGGCTTTATCCCAGGCGGAAGCCTATTCAGCTTCGGGGCGGCTTCGGTTGGCCCAGTTTCCCTCACGGTCTTCGCCGCTGACCAGCACGCCCTTTTCGTGCCAGTCGTTTTCGGCCCTGACATCGGGGGTGCAGTAGCGCAGGGTCAGCCCGCACCGCCTGCGATCGGAGGTGTTGGCGTCGGAGCCATGGAGGAGAAGGTCGGAGTGTATGGAGACCTCGCCGGCCTGCAGCTCGATCGGGACGATCTCTCCAAAGCTCTCCGCGTTATCAACGGTCTGATTCAGCACGTTGTTTTCTTCTTCGCCGCTCGGCCGCCACGTGAGGTGTCCATGGTGATGGGAGCCTGCGATGAATTTCATGCAGGCATTGGAGAGGTCGGCCTTGTCGACAGCCAGCCAGATCGTCGCCGTCCTGGAGGGTGTCATGGGCCAGTAGCTTGCGTCCTGGTGCCAGGCGACCGCCTTGCCATCACCGGGCATCTTGCAGAAAAAATGCGACCCCCAGCCGATGACATCGGGCCCGAGTATGTCCCTGGCGATCGCCACGATGGGCGGGTGGTTCAGGATGTCCCAGACGGTNCCGTNGAGNAGATGCGCGGTGCTGATCGAATAGCTGTCTTCGCCGCTTGCCAGGGTTCGCTGGAGCAGCTCGTCGAAGAAGGACCGGATGGGGTCGACCTCATCGTCTTCGTAGACCTNCAGGTTTTTGAGGAACCCATNNCGATTGAAGCTCTCGACCTGTTGAGGTGACAGGACCTNGAGGGCCTNTGTNGTTGANGGATGGAAACGAAGGTCACGCTCCATGNCCTCGATGTCGTCGGGCCGNGGGACNGCGCGNAANTCNTTTTTCATNCCTGGCCTATTTNCCGGGNTTNTCGATNCGNTAGAGATGGGTGCCACTCCTGATGAAAAGNGCNCGGCCGGCTACNGCNGGNGANGCCATCAGCGTGCCATCGAGCTTGTTGGTGGCAAGAACCTTGTATTTCTTTCCGCCGGCGAGGACGTGGCAGACGCCTTCGCGGCTGCAGGTGTAGATCTTGCCGCGGATTTCGAGGGGGGAGGCTCTGTAGTTGCCGCCGAGGCGTTCCTTCCAGTGTACCTTTCCTGTCATGGCATCGATGCAACTGGTGATTCCCTTGTCGTCCACCGCGTAGATTTCCTTGCCGACAAGCAGGGGGGATGGGACGTGGCCGATGCCGCTGGAGTTCTTCCAGACAACCTGCGCGTCTGTAAGCTGTCCCGTGCCGGGGCGAACCGCGAAGATTGCAAAGTGATCCTGGCTGACCGAGCCGACAACGTAGAAGAGGCCGTTGCCGTAGGAGGGGCGACCCACCTGCGAGAAGCCCGTGTAGGGCATCCACCAGAGCTCCTTGCCTGTCCTGAGGTCGTAGGCTGCGACATGGTCGGCCCCGCTGCTGACCAGCTGGGGAACTCCATCTATGATCTTGGCCAGGGGGGTTGAGTACGCCATCTTTCCAATAGATCGTGTGACTCTCTCGAGGTGCTGTCGGGCTTGTTTCCACCGGACCTTGCCGGTGTCTTTATCGAGGGCCGCTATGTATTGTACGTCGATGCCGTCACAGGTGAGAATCAGGAGGTCTCCATGAAGAATCGGCGAGCTCCCGGCTCCCTGGATAACGTTGAAGCCGAGCTCTGTGTTTTTCCAGACAATCTTTCCGGAGGTATCGAGGCAGACCGTTCCGCGGGGGCCGAAGGTTACGTAGGCGTGCTTTCCATCGAGGACCGGTGTTGGGGAGGCGAATCCGTTCTGGACATGACGCGGGCCGGCATCCGGGGTTGTCAGGACCTCGATGTCGTGGAGGAGCTTGCCGCTGGCGCGGTCGACGCAGATCGCGTGAAGGGAGAGCCCTTTTTTTTTCGAGCTGGTCAGCCAGATCTGGTTGTCTGAGATGACCGGAGAGGACCAGCCCTCTCCGGGTATCTTGGTCTTCCAGGCGATGTTGTCCGTTTCGCTCCAGCTCGTGGGGATCCCTTCGGCCTGGGAGTGTCCCTGGCCGTCCGGGCCGCGGAACTGGGGCCAGTCGGCCTTCAGCGATGACGAGATGGAGAAAATAACCAAGAGGGCCGGTAGGCTGTTGCGCATGGTGGTTCTCATCCTGGAGGGGAGGGTGTTCAGACGGTCTGTAGGAGTAGAGTCAGACTCCATCTCGGAACAACGAAAGTCAAGGGCCAGGCGTATTGAGTTTGTATAGAAGGTGAGGGCTGCTTGCCTGCCGTAGCCGGTTTGCATAGGCTATTGGCAGATGAACCGGGCCGCCTCGGCCCGCTGGCAGAATCGTCGAATCGGCAGATCGGATTACCCCATGCTCAAACACAGTCTTGATTTCTCCCGGCGGCGCTGGGGTTTGGCTCTCAGCCTGGCTCTCTTTCTTTTCATGGGTTTGTTGCGGGGAGAGCCGCCTGCCGCGCGGAAGGGTCCCAATGTGCTGTTCGTTGTGGTTGACGACCTGGCGGCTACCCTGGGCTGCTATGGCGACGTGATTGCAAAGACTCCGCACATCGACCGCCTGGCGGCCAGCGGTGTTCGGTTTGAGCGAGCCTACAACCAGCTCCCCCTGTGCAACCCAACAAGAGCCTCCGTGATGACAGGGCTGCGTCCGGATCGCATCAAGGTCTATGATCTCGACCGGCATTTCCGTGACGAGGTGCCCGATGCCATCACGCTTCCACAGTCCTTCCAGGAGGCCGGCTATCTCGCCGCGCGGGTAGGGAAGATCTATCACTACAACGTTCCCGCCTCGATCGGAACGGATGGCTTTGATGATCCTCCATCATGGAACCTGCGGTTAAATCCAAAAGGCCGTGACAAGACAGACGAGGGGCTGGTGTTCAACGCTGAGCCTCACCGCAAGATCAGCGGCGCCTTGAGCTGGCTGGCCGCTGAGGGCAAGGACAGCGAACAGACAGACGGGATGATCGCGGACCGGGCGATTGGGCTGCTGGAGAAGAACAGGGACAGGCCTTTCTTCCTGGCCGTAGGTTTTTTTCGGCCGCATACGCCCTATATCGCCCCGAAGCGCTACTTTGACATGTATCCTCCCGACCAGATGCGTTTACCCTACGCTCCCGCGAATGACAGGGATGACATTCCTGTTGCCGCGTTCGCTCACAACTGCCCGGTTCCTCACTACAATCTCGAGAAGCCTCTCCTGCTGAAGGCTTTGCAGGCCTACTACGCCTGCGTCTCATTCGTCGATGCCCAGGTGGGCCGTTTGCTGGATGCTCTCGACCGACTCGAGCTGGCTGAAAATACGATTGTCGTCTTCTGGAGTGATCATGGGTATCACCTGGGCGAGCACAACGGCATCTGGCAGAAGCGAACGCTTTTTGAGCAGGCAGCACGGGCTCCTCTCATTATCCGGGCTCCAGGAGCGGGGGGTAATGGCCGCTCCTGTTCGCGGGTTGTCGAATTCGTCGACATCTACCCCACGGTCGCCGCTCTGGCGGGAGCGCCGGTCCCGAAAGGTCTTGATGGCCGGAGCCTTCGACCGCTGCTTGACAATCCGGGAGCTGCCTGGGATGGAGCCGCGGTAACGCAGATCCTTCGCCCGGCAGATGGGAGGCTCGCCAGGGCGGTGATGGGGTGTAGTATTCGAACCGAGCGTTGGCGGTATACTGAGTGGGCCGAGGGTCGTGAGGGAATAGAGCTGTACGACCATAGCACCGATCCCCTGGAGTTTCATAATCTCGCTATCAAGCCCGATGCGGCGGCCAGGGCCGTGATGGAGTCGCTTCGGCCCCTTCTGCGGTCCAGGGCTTCGGGGTCTACTCCAAAGACCCCTTTTAATCCGAAGCGGCTCTGAATCTCCGGACCAGCCTGTCGTCTCCTCCCAGGTAGAGCCGGTCGCCAATGATCGCTGCCGCTGGGCAAG
This sequence comes from Planctomycetota bacterium, assembly GCA_002708465.1. Next base: position 7,317 of record PAOC01000146.1, on the reverse strand, counting down.
ACAGCGGCTGAAACCAAACTGTAAAATGATCTGAAATCGAGCTCTCGGTCTCTGGTAAACTGTAGACATGAAGTGCACTCCGGCTCCCAGTGCAGGACGTTTCTTGAAAGGCGCTTTTTCCGGATTGGCGCTGCTGCTTCTTTGCGTCACCGTTCGGGGGCGGGAGATAGATTTCGGCAGAGAAATCCGGCCGATTCTCTCCGACACCTGCTTTAAATGCCACGGTCCCGATGCCGGGGCGCGTAAGGCAAAGCTCCACCTGGGTGATCGGGCCTCGGTAGTGAAGGCCGGGGTTCTCTCCGATGGGGAGATGCTCAAGCGCCTGGTCAGCGAGGATCCGGAGGAACGCATGCCGCCTCTTGATGCTCCCCGGAAACTGGATGCAGAGGACAGGGCGCTGCTGGTTGAATGGCTCGCGGCGGGGGGGGAGTGGCCGGAGGACGACAGGCACTGGGCGTTTGTTCCGCCGGTGACGTCGGAATTGCCGGTGGTGCGAGACCCCGGCTGGGTCCGCAACGGTATCGACCACTTTGTCCTTTCGAGGCTCGAGAGCGAAGGCTTGCGGCCCTTGCCCGATGCGGACAAGACGACACTCATGAGGCGGGTGACCCTNGATCTGACCGGGCTNCCGCCCAGCCTCGCCGAGCTTGACGCTTTTCTTTCGGACCAGGATGAAATGGCGTATGAAAATGCGGTTGACCGGCTGCTGGCCTCCCCGCGCTACGGCGAACACATGGGGCTTGATTGGCTAGACGCCTCACGGTACGCCGATACCGATGGCTATCAGAATGACCGCNTGCGCTATATGTGGGTCTGGCGCGACTGGCTGATCCAGGCGCTCAACTCGGACATGCCCTTCGATCGGTTCGTGGTCGAGCAGATGGCCGGAGATCTTCTTCCCGACCGTAACTTCTATACCCAGGTGGCCACCGGTTTCAACCGCAACCATCGCATCAACTCCGAGGGCGGCTCCATCCCGGCTGAATGGATCGTTGAGTACGTGGCGGATCGAGTGGAGACGATGGGAACCATGTTCCTGGGGCTTACCCTGACATGCTCGCGTTGTCACGACCACAAGTACGACCCGATTGAGCAAAAAGATTTCTACAGGCTCTTCGCCTTCTTCAACAACATAGCCGAAGCTGGCCTCGGCCCCAACAACGGCAACAGCCCGCCTTTTATCAAGGTACCCAAGAGCTGGCCTGACCTTTCGGGGAAGGACACGGCCTTTGTGNAGCCCGAGCCCGTCAAGATCACCATCCAGCAGACCTCTGTGCCGCGTCCCCAGCCGGGCGCGCCGGACACCGTGATGGTCCTGCATGAGCTGCCGAAACCCCGTGACACCTATCGTCTCGAACGGGGCCGTTACGACCAGCCGGACAAGTCGGAGAAGCTTCGCCCCTCGACGCCTGGGATCCTCGGCCCCTGGGACAAGAGCTGGCCAAGGAACAGGCTTGGGCTCGCCAGGTGGCTGATGGCTCCAGGGCATCCCCTGACCAGCAGGGTTACGGTCAACAGGATCTGGCAGCATTATTTCGGCCTGGGACTGGTGAAGACCAGCGACAACTTTGGTCTCAGGGGGGAGCCGCCCAGCCATCCCCGGCTGCTTGACTGGCTGGCTACCGGCTTTATAAAAAACGGCTGGAAGCTCAAGGCCCTGCACAGGCTGATCGTCACCAGCTCGGTTTATCGCCAGTCATCGGCGGCGCCTGCCGAGCTGCACCGTCGCGACCCTGAGAACCGCCTCCTCGCCCGCGGCCCTCGAAAGAGACTGTCCGGCAATGCGATCCGCGATGCCGCCCTCTATGCCAGCGGCCTCCTGGTAGAAAAGATAGGGGGCGCTTCTGTTAAACCGTATATGCCCCCGGGGATCTGGGCCAGCGTTTCGAACTCGAAATACAAACGGGACAAGGGGGCGTCACTCTATCGGCGCAGCCTCTACACCTATTGGCGCAGGACGCTGCCGCCGCCAACGCTGATGACCTTCAATGCCGCCGCTCGGGAGGTCTGCATCGTGAAAATGGATCAGACGACCACCCCGTTGCAGGCGCTCGCCTCGATGAACAACATTGTCTTTGTGGAGGCGGCCCGCTTTCTTGCCGAGCGGGTCTTGCGCCCCCAGGGCTTGAACGCCCGGGACCGGATTAGTCGAGCCTTCCGCCTGGTTGTGAGCCGACCGCCGCGCCCGGAAGAATTGAAGATCCTGCTGGCCGACCTGGAGTATTATCTGAAGGACTTCAAGAAGAGGCCCGCTGCCGCGCGGAGGCTGCTCGCGGTGGGGGCGAAGGCCTTTGATGAGAAAATAAATGCCGCCAGGCTGGCCTCCTACGCCCTGGTTGCCAATACGATTTTGAATCTTGACGAGACCATCACCCAGAACTGACATGGATATCCGGGACGAATTCCTTTTACAGCAGACTCGCCGGTCCTTCCTGGCCCAGGGCGGCCTGGGGCTCGGGGCCGTCGCTCTTGACTCCCTTTTACTGGGAGGAGAAGGGGAGCGCGGAGCAATCGGCGGCCTCAACGAGCTCCCCCATTTTAAGGCGAAGGCCAGGCGGGTGATCTACCTGTTCCAGTCAGGCGGTCCCGCCCAGATGGACCTCTTTGACTATAAGCCGAAGCTTGCCAGTAAGTTCGGCCAGGAGGTCCCCAAGTCNATATATCCCGACGCGCGTAAAACGACGATGACCTCCGGCCAGAAATCCTTTCCCGTCGCGCCGAGCATTCTGAAATTTTCCAGGCATGGAAAATCCGGGACCTGGCTCAGCGAGGCGTTGAAGCACATGCCGAAGGTGATCGACGATGTGTGCCTGGTGAANAGNATGCACACTGAGGCGATCAATCATGACCCCGCCGCAACGCTCTTTCAGACCGGATCGGTTAATCCCGGCCGGCCGAGTATGGGGGCATGGATGTCCTACGGGCTTGGCAGCGAGAACGAGAATCTGCCATCTTTCGTGGCCCTGACCTCCAACGGCAGGGCGAAGGCAGGCCAGCCACTTTACGATCGTCTCTGGGGGGCCGGTTTTCTGCCGGGTCGTTTCCAGGGAGTTAAATTTCGCGGTCAGGGTAACCCCATTCTCGACCTGTACAACCCTGACGGAGTCTCACGCGCGCAGCGCAGGCGCATGCTCAACGCCCTCGGCAAGCTCAACAGGGAACAGGCTGATCGGTTCAATGACCCGGTGATCGCCACTCGCATCGCCCAGTACGAGCTGGCCTTTCGCATGCAGATGAGCGTACCCGAGTTGATCGACGTTAAGAGCGAGCCAAAACGCATCCTGGAGCTCTATGGGCCCGATGCGACGAAGGTGGGAAGGTACGCGTACAATTGCCTGCTGGCGCGCCGCCTGGCTGAGCGGGGTGTGCGTTTCATTCAGCTCTATCATCGCGGTTGGGATGCTCATGGCAACGCTCCCAAGCAGGTGAAAACCCAATGCCGCGACACCGACCAGGCCACCACGGCCTTGTTGCTCGATCTGAAGCAGCGAGGGATGCTTGAGGATACGCTTGTGATCTGGGGCGGCGAATTCGGCCGTACGATCTATTGCCAGGGCAAACTCACCAAGCAGAACTACGGACGGGACCACCATCCGAATTGTTTTTCCTACTGGATGGCTGGCGGGGGAGTTCGCGGCGGGATGAGCTACGGAGAAACCGATGACTACAGCGTCAACGTGGCGGATAAGCCAGTGCACGTTCACGATCTGCAGGCGACGATTCTTCACCAGATGGGCATCAACCACGAGCTTTTGACCTATCGGCACCAGGGCCGCGATTATCGCCTGACCGATGTTCACGGAAAGATCGTGAAGGATATCCTGACGTGAGGCGGCCGCTCTGCCTTCCCCTTTGCTTCGCCCTGCCTTTTGCCATGGCGAATTTTTATACGCACTATTTCCAGGGAGACGAATCCCTTGGAGAGTCTCTTTCCGCAGGGGCCTCGCTGCTGGTGGTGTGCGGGTTTTTATGGCTATGGCCCGTCCTGCTCGAGAGGTTGTCCGGGGGGCTGAAACTCCCGGGCTTGCGGGGGATGACTCTCAGGCTGGCCTGCGGGTATGTGTCCCCGTTTCTGTATTGCACATACATCTTTCTTGCAAGCCAGGAACCCCTGGAGAGGAGCCTCGGGGGAGTTCTGGGGGACTCTGTAGCCCAGATTCTCTTTGGAATGCTGGTGATATTCGGTGGCTCCGCCTGCCTGGCGGTGGCGCATTACCTGTTGTTTTCCCTCGGAGGCGTTTTTCGCCGCGGGTGATGGGCTCAGGCCTCAACGGCCAGGCTCACCTCGCCGATCTCGGCCCGGCCCGATTTGCGGAAAGGACGAGGCAGAGGCTGGGCGGCGCCATTGCTGTCGATGGTGCGGCAGCGCAGGGTGTATTTTCCGGCGGGCAGGCCCGGCAGGAGGACCGCCCAATGGGCTCTGGACAGCCGGATCGGCCAGGTCCGCGGCTGGCCTGTCTTCGGGTCGAATCCGTAGGTCGGCGATGGAATCCGGTTGTCGGCGAGCCCCCCTCCCCAGCTCTTGGGAGGAGGAAGGATCGTAGCGTCCCGCCAGGGAGCCTTGAGGAAATATTCATCTTCCGGCGGAAGTTTTTCGGCGTCGTTGTGAATCCAGGCCTGCACCTTCGAGAGGCCTGAGATGCCGACCTGCGCGTAGCCTGTTACGGGAATGGGCTGACCAGCCTTGACCGAGGCGGGGAGTGGGAACGGATCGCAGAAGGTCTTGAGGGGGCTGTCAACGTCATTGTTCTGCTCGCCGTAGGTGTCGTTGGCCCTCCAGTCGTTGGTCAGGTAGAGATGCGAGAGCCACTTGATACTCTTGAAGCCGTAGGCCTCGGGGACAACCACTCGCACCGGCGCTCCGCGCCTCGGCTCAAGCCACTGTCCGTTGAGCTTGTAGCAGAGGATGACCGGCGGCAGGTCGTAGAGATCCTCGAGAACACGGCCGACCGGCAGGGAGCTGCGAAACATCTGCTCCGGATCGTTGTTGTGGTAGCCATGGTAGAAGACCCGGCGCAGGTTGCGGCCAGGCTGGGTCAGCCAGAGCACCTCGCGCAGGGGCACGCCCTCCCAGATTCCATTGCCAAGGGGACAGCCTATGTTCAGGCAGGTCATCAGCTTGGGGAAGCGAACTGCATGGGTCTTCGCCAGCTCCATCAGGTGCTTGAAGGTAAAGGCCGTATTGTCTTTTTTCGTCAGCTGGCGTCGAAGGCTCGCCTTATTCTTCGGGTCTGAGAGGACCTCGAGGCTCCAGGTCTCGCGGGTCAGGCCAACCTCTTTGCGTTTTGTTTCATCAAGCGAATGGGGCTTCGGGCTTCCGCGAGAGACATCACGAAAGCGATTCTGCAGAGTCAGCCAGCTCTCGATCTCCTTGATCTTCTGCTCAAGGGCGGGGTCTCGGTCTTTTTCGGAGGTGAAGACTGGAAGGGAGTGCAATCCAGCTGCCCCGCCCGCGCCAAGGCGCAGGAAGAAGCGTCTGGTCAGGTCCTTGTGTTCTTTGAGGAAGAAGGCGAGCTCGGTGTTCATTTTCCGCATCCTGGGGGGGGTGATTCGTGTCTCTCAGCCCCTCCTGTTATACACGCCGGGGGAGGGGTGAAGAAAGCAAGTTGATCCAGCTGGGGTTGTTTTGAGGCAAGAGTGGGCGCGCCGCTTGTCTGGGCCGGGGGCATGGCATAGGCTATCGATACAACCAGGGTGTTTCGAGAGGCACTTAATATGAAAAGATGTAAATTTTCGATGTTGGCGGCTGCTGTCATTGCGCTCGCAGCTTGTGAAGATCGCCTGGCATGGGCGGAGCAAAAGCTCAAGACCGAGTATGTCGTGCTGGTTACGATTGATGGTCTCCGCAACGAGGAGCTGTTTGGCGGGGCGGACCCAAAGCTGGTGAATAATTCAAAGCGCTCAGGCGCCGAGAACCCATCGAAGCTGAAAAAGAAGTACTGGAGGGAAACGGCGGAGGCCCGGCGCGAGGCCCTCTTGCCGTTTTTCTGGGGAACCCTCGCGAAGCAGGGGGTGGTGCTCGGAAATCGGGATCTCGGAAGCCTGGCGGAGGTCTCCAACCCGCATCATTTCTCATATCCGGGCTACGCTGAGATTCTCACAGGGCAGCCGCAGGTCTCCATTACGAGCAACAAGGCCGTTCGCAGCCCGCACGAGACGGTGCTTGAATATGTAGGCAGGAAGCTGGAGCTTCCCGTGGAAAAGGTCGCGGCCGTCTGTTCCTGGTCAGTCTTTAACGCGATCACGGCGAAGGTTGCCGGATCGATCTTCTGCAATGCCGGGTTCGAAGCTGTGCCGCCGAAGTACCTGACACCCGGGATGGCTGGAGCCAATGATGCGCAGTTCANNTTGACCACGCCCTGGGACACCGTGCGCCATGACTGGGTCACGCTGACGATCGCCAATGAATACCTCAAGAGCCAGCAGCCGAAGTTGTTCTATGTGGCCCTTGCCGAAACNGATGACTGGGGGCANGAGAGGCGCTATGACCGTGTATTGCAGGCGGCAAGCTANTTCGATGAATCCCTGCGGGTTCTCTGGGGTACCTTGCAGGCAAGTCCCCGCTACCGCGGCAAGACCAGCCTGGTGATCCTGACCGACCACGGGCGCGGGCATACGGTCGACAACTGGACCTCGCATTCATCGAAGGTTCCCGGTTCGGCGGAGATCTGGATCGCGGTGATCGGTCCCGATACACCCAATAGGGGCGAGGNGGGTTCNAAGGGNTCCTTNTCCCAGAGCCAGGTCGCCGCGACGATACTACGCCTCTACGGTCTCGACCATCGNGACTTCAATCCAGANTGCGCCAGGCCNATCGGGGNNGCATTTAAATAGTGCNGCAGGCGGNNGGGCCTCGCGATGGCTTACTCAAGCTCTTTGAGCCGGATTCGCCTGTATTCCATCTGGCCGCGGTCACCCTCGAGGCCGATCGGGCCGGTGGCGGGCACTTTCATGGCGGCGTTGAGGACTTCGNCGTTACAGGTGCAGTGGGCTGATGCCGCCCTTGACGGTAACGACCATTTCGTTCCAGTCCTGGGGCTTGTAGTTCTTCAGGTCCTTCCAGGGGCCGGCGAGCAGGTAGTCGCGGCACTGTAGTTGCGGGCTGCGGATGAACACGCCGCTGTCGGCGTTGGGGGTAGCTCGGAATTCGAGCTTGAGGGTAAAGTTTTTCGTGAAATCCTTTGTGGTCCACAGCTGCTGGAAGCGGCGCCCCTCGGGTGGGGTGGTTACGACAAGGCGGCCATTGATGGCGACGTAGCGGTTGTCGTTGCTGGCTTTTTTGCCGTCGAAGTTCTCCAGGCGCTTCAGGGATTTTCT
>PAOC01000095.1 GCA_002708465.1 Planctomycetota bacterium | reverse complement strand
CCGGCTCGTACCGCTCTCCTTCAGCGCTGACGATACCCTCGGGACGCACCGCGTACGGCTCCGCCAAGGCGAAATTACACCCCGTCCCGTTGATAAAGAGGCCGACCTGGGAGTAATTACTACGCCTCCTTGGAGCGAGAAAATAATGCAGGGCCATAATCCCATCGTTGGCAACTGTTACCGGCCGGCTCCAACCGAGAAACTTCTCAAAGGCGCTGGCAAACAGCCCGCAAAGATCCCGGCCCTTGAGCTCGGCCGTGAAAGCTCCCTGCTCTTTCGTCATCAGGGTTGTCCGGGCGGTGAGCCCCCCAAGCAGGCTCTCATCGGTTCGTTCGCTGGCTCCGGCGAAACCCCAGCTCAGCAGAATGTTGGCGCAGCCCGCGAGAGCCTGGAGATTATCTTTAAACTGATCGCAGACCGCCTGGACGATCTTCTCGATCATGGCAAAACCATCGGCCGTATCGCCGGAGTTTGGCGTGGCGTGGGTGTTGGCCTTTGCAAACCTCTCAAGGTCTTCGCCTCGCAGCTCCTCGCCGGCGGGACCGAGGCCGACCACCTCGCCGCTCTCGACCCGCAACAGGAGAGACACCATCTTGCTGCCTCCCACCGAGATGCTGAGACAATAGTCGCTGCGCAGAGGCTCCTCGCCGCGAGGCCAGGGGACGCCGCTCCAGAGCATCGGCGGCTCCTCAGCGGGGTCATCCATCAAGGCGGCCATGCGCATGGCATCGGCCCGAAGCGCTTCGAGAACGACAGGGTCCGCAAGGTCAAAGAGTACACGATCCTCCTGCAGCTCACCGCACAACCCTGCGACCCGGGGAGAGACTCCCTGCGCGGAGATGAATTTTCCACTGTCGTCGTTATTCATGAAACCTCGTTAAAAATCCGGCTACGAGTATAACAAGTGCGGGAGCCCTCGACACTTATTCGCAAGATCCTTGCAGATAGTGTGTGGATGCCGGTGGTGACTTGGTGAATATTGATGTCTTGAAGGATTGGCCTGCGGGCATTGAGAACATGAAAAAATACCGAATCGGAATTATCGGCCGAAGCAGCAGAGGCGATTACGGCCACGGACTCGACGAGGTCTGGAGGAACGTCCCGGAGGCTGAGCTTGTCGGCATCGCGGATGAAAATCCAGCAGGCCTGAAGGCGAGAGCTGACCGCCTCGGCATCAAGGCGCGCTACGGCGACTACAGGAAGATGCTGGCGGCCGAGACCCCTGACATCGTCAGCGTTGCCCCTCGCTGGCCTGACTGTCACCACGACATGGTGCTTGCCTGTGCGGAGCATGGGGCGAGTGTTTTTCTCGAAAAACCGATGTGCAGGACTCTCGCCGAGGCTGACTCCATGGTCCGTGCCTGCGAGGAAAAACACGTCAAGCTCGCCATAGCCCACCAGACCCGCTACAGCCCCAGAATCAAGACGGTCCAGAAGCTCATCAAGGATGGAAAAATCGGCCGCCTACTCGAGCTCCGGGGGCGAGGCAAGGAAGATCGCCGGGGCGGCGGAGAAGATCTCTGGGTACTTGGAACCCATGTCTTTGACCTTATGCGAATCTTTGGCGGTGAAGCCCGGAGTTGCTTTGCAAAGGTAACGCAGGGCGGGAGGGCGGTGGGACCGGGAGATGTAAAAGAAGGCAATGAAGGCATCGGCCCCCTTGCCGGCGACGGCATCGAGGCCTCCTTCGAAATGGCGGCGGGCTGCACCGCCTTCTTCTCGAGCCATCGCAACATGGCTGGGCGGCCCTCGCGCTTTGGACTGACCCTCCTTGGGTCAAAGGGAGTGATCACGATACACACGGGCTACCTGCCGGATGTCCACATCCTCGAGGATCCTTCCTGGGAGCCGGGCCGGACCGGCTCAGGATGGAAGCCTGTCTCCAGCGCGGGAATTAACAAAGCTGAGCCTCTCAAGAATACCGACCGGCTGGCCAGGGGCAATGGAAACGTCGCGATCGTCACAGACCTGATAGAATCGATCGAGAAGGACCGACAGCCCCTCGGAAGCATATACCATGCGCGCGGCGCGACAGAGATGATCACGGCCGTTTTTGAATCGCATCGCCTCCGGGGGCCTGTCACGCTNCCTTTGAAAAACCGCGNCAACCCGCTGCTCTCGCTGCCAAGGCGAAGATGAGCCCAAACCAAAGGACTGAACATGGGAATCCCCATCTGTGTCTTCTGCGCATCGAGCAATGACGCCAGCCCCCGATATCTCGAGGTCGCGAGGACACTTGGAGGGCTGATGGTCGAGAGAGGCCATACACTGATCTACGGCGGNGGCTCGGTTGGCCTGATGGGCGAGCTGGCGAGAGAGGTACAGCAGGGCGGCGGACGCGTCGTGGGAGTCATCCCGGAACGGCTGAGCACGGAAGAGATCGCCTTCGAGGCAGCGGAGGAGCTCCTGGTTACAGCCGACATGGCTGAACGCAAAAACATCATGATAGAGCGGGCCGAGGCTTTTATCTGTCTGCCGGGCGCCTTTGGAACGCTGGACGAGATGCTGGAGATCATCACCCTGAAGCAGCTCGACTATCACGACAAGCCCATCGTCCTGGTCAACACCGATGGCTTCTATGACACGCTGCTGGGATTCTTNCGCCGACTGGAAGAGGANCGCCTGATCTACAAGGAATGCCTNGAGCTTTACGAGGCCGTATCCGATGNCGAGTCAGCCCTGGATCTGNTCGANGCGGGANCCNGGNGGAGCACACCGGGAGCTGATCTTGGTGGGANCTGAATCGATAGCNGAGTTCTGCGGCGCCNACAAGGGCGAGCTTGCAGGNCTTGCCGCCGCCGCCTGCTGGGCTCTCACCAGCCTCATCTTCAGCCGCGTCCCGGCTCCCGCCGGCGCGATCGCGCTGTTCAAAAACAGCGTAAGCTGCGGATTCCTGCTCCTGACCCTGCTCCTGCTGTCAGGAGAATCCGGCGCCTTCGANTTTGTGTACGAGGCCGACCTGGCGACCTGGCTCTATCTTGGAGGAAGCGCCCTGAGCGGCCTGGTTCTTGGAGATACCTGCTATTTCAGAAGCCTGCAGATCCTCGGACCCCGCNGAACCCTGGTGGTGACAACGCTGGTGCCGCCCATCGGCGCCCTCTGCGGATGGCTCCTGCTGAGCGANACCCTCTCCTGGCTCGCCTGGGNNGGCATTGGCCTGACCGTCGGNGGNGTCATCTGGGTCATCCGGGAAAAGTCTGACCAGGATGAATCCCAGGGACATTTCCCCGGCTCAACCGCGGCCGGTGTNAGATTCGGGCTGCTTGCCTGTGCCGGCCAGGCCCTCGCCGCGGCCCTTGCCAAGGGCCCGATGAAGGATGGACTTGGCGCCCTGGAAGCGACCCTNCTCCGGATGGTCCTTGCCGTTTTTNTCGGGACCCTGGNAGCCGCGGCAGCCGGGAAGCTCCCAGCGTGGACCGCCAAGCTCCGAGCCCGCGAGACATGGCTCCCACTCATTCCGGCCAGCTTTTTTGGTACCTACCTCGGGGTCTGGCTCTGCATGTACGCCTACGAACACACCAAGATCGGGGTCGCGACCACCATGCATTCGACCAGCCCGATCTTTATCATCCCGCTCGCCTTTTTTGCCCTCAGGCAGAGAACCTCAGCACGGGCAATCCTGGGTGCGGCCATCGCGGTCGCCGGCATCTTCCTGCTCTTTCAGAGCGAGAGATGAGTCTGCCCCGGCCTTTTAGGATGCGTAGCGGCGCGGCCGCGGCGGCGGCGGGAAACAAAACGCTTGAGATCCCTGGCCATATCCTCGGCGCTCTCATAGCGGTAGCATCCCTGGGACTCGCAGGCCTGCCGCACAATCGACCCGAGTCCAAGCGGNACCAGCGGATTCAGCCGGTTCAGGGNAGGNGGNTCCCTCCTGAGNTTGAGCTTTCCGAGCTCCTCCTCTTCAAGCTCCGGGAAGGGATGGCAGCCCGCCAGCAANGAGTAGAGCGTCAGGCCAAGGGAGTAGATGTCACCGGCTGGAGAGTAATGATTGCTCCCGGGCAGGAGACGCTGAGGACAGCGGTACATCAGCTCGCCAGCGGGCTCGACCTCGGGATGGAGATTCCGCTCCGCCCGGTTGAGCGCCGAGCCGAAATCACTCAGAATAAACCGCCCCTCGGAGTCGAGCAGTATGTTCGCCGGNTTGATGTCGCGATGCACGATTCCCGAGCGATGCAGCGCCGCGACNGCGTCGACGATTGAGGCGAAGCGAGCAGCCATCTCCACCAACCCCCCGGGATCGAGGCGCGCCTCCTCCTCCCCCAGGAGGCTCTCGGCATTCACGCCGCTATGCAGGGTCATCAGGTAATAGGGGGTGCCGTCGACCTCGCCCATGCCGAGGATCTTCTGGAGCGAAGGATGCCGCAACCGCGCAGCGACCTGCGCCTCCAGCCGCAGCGCGGCCACGGAGCCCGCGGGCGCNGCGCTCAAGTCCCGCAGCGCCTTAAGGGCAAATCGCTGGCTCGCGAACCCCTCCACAGCCTCGAAGACCGATACCGAACGCCCCTGGTGAAGCTCCCTGGCAAGATGGTATTCACCGAAATCGTCACCAGCGCAGAGGCCGCGGACCGCCTCTCCCTCAGCGGGGACATCGGACACAACAAAGCCGTGCGGAAACCTGGAGCCCTTCGGAAAAAGCTCGTGCTCGTCCATTATTCTCAAACAGTTCAGGTGGACCCTCTCTATTCTTTTTTCGGCAGAAAGCCCCCCCTGGCTGCAGTCCATACGCCCGGGAAGATAAATAAAACGGCGGGTAGGGTAGATTACCGGATAAAAACCCGCTGCCGCCCCCACCCTAACTTCCGGCGGCGCCAATCTTCCTGCGAATGAGGCTTGCCCGAAGAGCAAGGGCATTGGATGATCTCCCCTATTGAAAGCAAGCCCCCGCCCCCCGAGCGGGCCTGTGAGGATGATTCAGCGTGGACACAACTAATAACGAGGTGACTGTGAGAGACGTCCCGCTGCTGGATTTAAAAAGACTCGATCCGGAGCTCGAGGCGGAGCTGCAGGACGCCTTTACCCGGGTCCTCAAGAGCGGCTATTTCATTCTCGGACCGGAGGTCGAGGCTCTCGAGAAGGAATGCGCGAGCTACTGCGGCGCCGAGCATGCCATCGGAGTCTCCTCCGGCACCGATGCGCTCCTGGTCGCGCTCATGGCGCTGGGCATAGGAGCGGGCGACGAAGTGATCTGCCCAAGCTTCACCTTCTTCGCCACCGCGGGATGCATCTCGAGAACCGGCGCGCGGCCGGTATTCGTTGATGTACTCGAGACCAGCTTCAACTGCGACCCGGAAGACATAGAACGCAAAATAACCTCGCGCACAAAGGCGATCATCCCTGTCCATCTCTACGGCCGCTGCGCTGATATGGACCCGATACTCGAGCTCGCCGGGCGTCACGGCATCCACGTAATCGAGGATGCGGCCCAGGCCATAGGGGCTGAATACAACGGGCGGCGGGCCGGGTCGATGGGAGAGATGGGCTGCTTCTCCTTCTTTCCTACCAAGAATCTCGGCGCCTGCGGTGATGGCGGGCTCGTCACCTGCAACGATGCGGAGCTTGCCGAAAAGATCCGCGTCCTGCGCGTCCACGGAGGTGCGCCCAAATATCACCACGGCGTCATCGGCGGAAACTTCCGGCTCGACGCCCTGCAGGCCGCGCTGATCCGGCCGCGCCTTCGCCGTCTCGATGAATCATCCCTGCGACGCGCGGAGAATGCCGACGCCTACACGAGCCTGCTGGAGGCCGCGGAGCTCACCTCGGGCCCCAACCCTCCGCTTCGACTGCCGGAGGCCTCGCCATCGAGGCACATCTACAATCAATACACCCTGCGTTGCGAAGACGGAGCGACCCGCGAAGCCCTGCGTGAATTCCTGGCGGCGAATACCGTCGCATCGGAAATCTACTATCCTATTCCCTTGCACCTCCAGGGGTGCTTCAGCTCGCTGGGGGGAGAGAAAGGAGACCTGCCCATCTCCGAGAAGCTTGCCGGGGAGGTCCTCTCAATCCCCGTCTTCGCCGAGCTGGAAGAGGAAGAGGTCCGCTATGTCGCCGACCGTGTAGAGGCCTTCTTCAAAGAGAGCTGAGCGGCCCGCCCCCTGACCCGGTAAAACCCCAACCCCCGGCCAAGATGGTAAANTCCCCCCTGAGCCCTGATCAGATCGANGAATACCAGCGCGATGGCGTCACGCTCCTGCCCTCCCTGCTGGACGCATCGACCCTGGGCCGGCTGCACGAGGCCATCGACTCCATCGTCGCCGGAGCTATAGAGAACGACGACACCTCCATCCTGGAGCTGGAACCGGAAGAGGTCGATGGAAAGGCCGTGGCCCGAAGAATCTACGACCCCTGTGAACGTCACCAGGTGTTTCGCGAGCTCTGCAGCGACACGCGAATCCTGGATGCCGTCGAGTGCCTGATCGGACCTGATATCGGGCTGCACCACTCCAAGCTCAACATGAAGCCCTCACGGGTCGGTTCAGCGGTCGAATGGCACCAGGATCTCGCCTATTTTCCACATACCAATGACGACCTGGTAACCGCCCTGGTCTACCTGGATGACGCCAGCATTGAAAACGGCTGTCTCCAGGTCATCCCCGCGCTTCATCATGCCTACCTTGACCACCATGATGAGACCGGCCGATTCTCGGGCTTGATCACGGATGAGGCCTTCACGAGCCATGCCACCCCGGCCAGGCCGCTGCCGGCCCCTGCGGGCAGCGTCATCCTCATGCATTGCCTGCTCCCGCACAGCTCGCTGCCAAACCGCTCAAGAGATGGCCGGCGCACGCTCATCTTCGAATACCGGGCCTGTGATGCCCTGCCGATCCTGTACAGTCCGCGGGCGGCGAACACAGAGGGAAAAGCGCGGCTCCTGCGCGGCCGGCTGGCGCGGTTTGCCCGGCTCGCCGGCCCGCCACCTCTGCTTCCCCGCCTGGATGACAACAAATCGCTCTATCAACTACAGGAAGAAACGCTCGCCCGGCAGGATGTCGAGAACCCGCCCGGCGCCTAATCGCCGCCCGTGCGAGGTTCCCTGGATTCTTTCGCAGGCCAGACGACACCCCTGCGGCGAGCCCTCATCCGGTAGACTCCGCTGGTCGCGGTAAGGTAGAGATCCTTTCCATCCGCACCGCCAAAGGTGACGTTGGTGGAGAATTCGGGCATGGGCTTGTGCAGCAACAGCTTGCCCTTCGGGCTGATCACGAACAGCCCGGTGGTCTTCTCCTTGCCGGCGGCTCCGAAGATGTTGCCGGCGGAGTCCAGGCACATGCCATCGATTCCCCTGTCGGGAGAAAAATCGTAGATGGTTGAACGCCCGGAAAGCCCTCCATCCGCGCCCACCCGGTAACGATGAAGCTTCTGGGTACCGCGGTCGGAGACATAGAGGTGGCTATTGTCGAGGCTGATTACAATCCCGTTGGGCTTGAGCAAATCCTTGAGCAGCAGGCGGACCTTTCCCGCGTCATCGATGAGATAGACCCCGCTGGAGGGCTGCGATTTCTCAGCGGGCGGGCCGTAGTAGGGGTCGGTAAAATAAATCCGGCCCTTCCGATCGATGCAGAGATCGTTCGGTGCGATAAACTTTTTGCCGCCGTAGCTGGCCGCGAGGACCGTCTCGCTGCCGTCCTTCTCCAGCCGGGCCACTCTTCGGCCCCCGCCCGGACCGGCGCCCTGGCACATGACAAGCCGCCCCTCGTGATCGAAAACAATCCCGTTAGACCGGCCGCTCGGACGCCGGAACTCCCGGACCAAGCCGGACCTCTCCAGCCTCATGATACGGTTGTTTTCAATATCAGAGAAATAGAGCTCGCCGCTCGGGCTGCTCGCCGGGCCCTCGGTAAATTTGCATCCATCAGCCACCCTCTTGACNCCCTGAACCGCATCGAGAAGCTCCCCGGCACTCACCGGCTGGAGCAGGACGAGAGAAAGGAGGATGCTGGGGNAGCTTTTCATGATTCCATGCATACCAGAAAACAGGCGCGGAGGCGGGAGACCCGTACGGAAAACTAATAACTCTCCAGACAGATTATTGTGCAGGAATCAGAGCCCCAGGTGAAAGATGGAAATCGGCCTCTTTTGCGACTCGAAATCCTGGCAGCCGGATCTACGGCGAATGTCGTAAAGTCTGCTGATACAACCTCTCAAGCCCCGTGAAGAATACTCTTTACTTCACTCATGGCACTCGTGAAGATGCTCGCTTCTCGTCTTTTGCATGTAATAACGATGGCCCGTCTCTTACAAAGTGAAAGAGCCGCTCCGCCCGCTCATGACCGAAATACTCTCTAAAGTCAATCACCCCCAGGATCTCAAACCCCTGTCGCTGGAAGAGCTGGAACAGCTCGGCCGGGAGATCCGTGAGCGCGTGCTTGAGATCGTGGACCGCAACGGGGGCCACCTGGCCTCCAACCTCGGATCGGTCGAGNTGACCCTGGCNCTGCACAAGGTCTTTGACGTTCCAAACGATCGCCTGGTCTGGGATACAAGTCACCAGACCTATCCCCACAAGCTGGTGACCGGGCGCAAGGACCGCTTTGAGCTGATACGAACCTACGGTGGTATCTGCGGGTTCACCAACCACCGCGAGAGCATCTTCGATCTGTTCGATGCCGGACACGCGGGAACCGCCTGCTCCCTGGCCCTTGGGGCTGGCACCGCGGACAGCCTCCAGGGCAAGGGTAAAAATAAAACCATAGCCGTTGTCGGCGATTCAGCCGCGGCCTCGGGAATGACCTTCGAAGCTCTGAATCACGGCGGGGTGAACAGACAGAACATGCTGGTCATTCTCAACGACAACAATATGTCGATCAACAAGGCGGTCGGCGCGCTCTCCGCCTATCTCACGAAGGTCAGAACCAAGCCCGCCTACCAGGACATCAAGCGCGATCTTCGCACGGCTCTCGCCAGGATCCCCGTGGTCGGCAAACACATCGAGGAGGTTCTTGGAGAGGTCCACGACCGCTTTCGGGACAATCTCCTGCCCGGCACGCTCTTCCGTGAGCTGGGCTACCGCTACTACGGCCCGGTAGACGGCCATGACCTCGGCGGCCTGATCCAGACATTTGAAGACCTCAAGAACATCCAGGAGCCGGTGCTCCTGCACCTTGACACCAAGAAGGGACAGGGCTTCGANGCGGCGGAGGCGGACCCCATCAAATACCANGCGCTGAAAGGCTTCCTTCCAAAAAAGACGGAAAAGGACGCGCCCGAGAACGCTGGGAACGTCAAGAAACGGCCCGGCTACTCCGCTATCTTCAAGGAAGCTATTGTCGAGCTCGGCCTCAAGGACAGCCGGGTCTGCACCATCACCGCGGGGATGCCCGATGGTACGGGGCTGCTGAAATTTGCGGAGCAATTCCCCGATCGCTATTTTGATGTCGGCATCTGTGAACAGCACGGCGCCGGCTTCGGGTCGGGCCTGGCCTTTGGAGGCCTGCGTCCGGTCTACGCGGTCTACTCCACCTTCTGCCAGCGCGCCTATGACCAGGTCATCCACGACGTCTGCATCCAGGAAAACTCTGTCGTCTTCTGCCTGGACAGGGCCGGCCTGACCGGCGAGGACGGATGGACCCACCATGGGGTCTTCGACATCGCCTTCATGCGCTGTGTGCCGGGCATGGTTCTTATGGCGCCCCGGGACGCAGAGGAGCTCGAGGTCATGCTCCAGCTCGCCATTGACCAGACCACCACGCCGATAACGATTCGTTATCCCAAGGCGACCGTCCCCGAGTTTCCCTCGATTATTCGGCAGGAGCTCCGGCTCGGCAAGGCCGAGCGGATGGTTGAAGGCGAAGGCGTTGCGCTCTTCGCCTACGGATCGATGGTGGAGCACGCCTGGCAGGCTCTCGATGAGCTCTCCAAGAATGGAATCAATGCGACCCTGGTCAACGCCCGCTTCACGAAGCCCCTCGACGTCGAAATGTTGAAGAGCCTGGCGGAAAATCACCACACCCTGGTCACGATTGAAGAGCATGTGCTCATGGGCGGGTTCGGCAGCGCCGTGGCCGAGGCCGTCACCGATGCGAACCTCGACTTTACCAGGGTCCTCCGGCTTGGCATCCCTGACGAGTTCATCACCTTCGGNCCCAGGGNACNGCTGNTCGAGGACTGCGGGCTTGACCCGNCCTCNATCACCAGGNGNATCCTGGAGGAATGCTCCGAGCCGCAACCTTCAAANGGCCGTGAAGACCGGGTGCTCTCCTGAGCTGAGNCCCGGGANACCTCCCCCCTCTACTGGTTCAACAGGAGNGCGGTGTTTTCGGGNTTGGCNGTCACCAGCTTCTTCCCATCGGCGAAGACCGCGANGCCATAGATAANCGGCCTCNCCCTGCGNCGAGCCAGGATCCTGCCATCGGCAACATTCCAGGTAAGCAGGGTGCCGCTGTAATCGGCTGAGATCAGCTGGGTGCCTGAAGGCCGAAGTCCGAGCCCGGTAACCCAGCCGCCGTGGCCCTCGTAGACGAAGAGCTCCTTGCCGTTTTTCACCTCCCAGCGCCTGATGGTGAGATCCGAGCTTCCAGAGAAGAGGTGCTGTCCATCAGCGGAGAAGTCGAGGCAGAAAACGCCCTCCTTATGCCCCACAAACCGACCGACCTCGATGCCATTCATCGCGTTCCAGAGCTTGATGGTCTTGTCAAAACTTCCCGAGCATAATTGCTGCCCACCGGGGCTGAAGGCCAGGGCGTAGACGGTCGAATCATGGGCCTTGATCGTCAGCAGCGCGGCTCCGTCGACAGCTCTCCAGGTTCGAATCGACTTATCCTGGCCGGCCGAAGCAATCATTCTTCCATCAGGAGAGAACCTGACGGCGTGGACAAAACCGCCGTGCCCGGAGAGGGTTCTCACCGCCGCCGCCGAAGAACGCTTCCAGGCCACCAGGCTGTTGCCTTCCGCCGCTGCGTAATATTGCTCGCCGGGAGCGGCCGCCACGGCGCGAACAGGCATGGAGTGGGTAAACTGCCCCTGGGCCTTGCCGCTCTCGACAGCCCAGATCCGCAGGGTCTTGTCAGCACCGCCGGAGACCAGCTGCTTCCCATTTCCCGAGAAAGACAGCGCGAGAACGTCCCCTTTGTGACCGGCGAGCTTGTAGAGCTCTTTCCCCCTGTCGGAATCCCAGAGGCGAACCGTTCCATCCTTTCCAGCGGAGGCCAGCTTCCTGGCCACAGGCAGCCAGTCAACCGCCAGGACGGGCCCGACATGCCCAGCCAGTGAACGCAGAATCTTCGCCCCGCTGATGTTCCAGATGGCGACAACCCCATCGGCACCCGCCACGGCCAGGGTGTTGTTGTCAATAAAGACGAGATCCCGGCCCGCGGCCTCGCCCTGAAGACGGACGAGCTCCTGGCCATCACTGAGCCTCCAGATCCGCACCATCCTGTCATCTCCGACCGCGGCGAGCCGGCTTCCATCGAGGGAAAAATCGATACCCCTGATCTCTCCCTGGGATCCGGCAAGCTTCAGCGGCCCTGGCTTCTCCTGCGCCGCTGGGGGCGTGGGCAGGACGGCGAACAGCGACGGAGACAATACGAAGTCTGAGCTCGATGTGTTTACGTTGTGTCCCTGCAGGGCAAGGAGGTTCTCCCCAGCCTTGAGCTTCGAAAGATGGGGGGTGAGGTCAAACTGCTTCTCCACGGCATCGGCCACCGTCGCGCTGGCCCCCTGGCGGAAGCCGGGAGGCTTGCCTCCCAGCCCCTCCCGGCCGACCTCGATGCCGTTCAGGAAGGCCACAAATCCATCGTCAAAGGCCACCTTGAGAGTGAGCTTCCTGACCAGTGAGGGGTCAGAGATGCTGAATTTCGCGCGAACAAAGATCGACAGGTAGGTACTCGGTCTTGCTTCATGTCATCAAGACGGGTAGTTACCGTCTTGAGCTCTGCCGGGTTGGTGCCATAGCCGAAGCCCGAGGGAAGGAGCTCCCAGGCGGAAGCATCAAAGGCCCGGGTGTTCCAGCCAGCTGGCGGAGACGTCTTCCCCCTCCAGAGCCTCCACTTTTCACCGGGCCTGACAAGGGGCGTCCCCTCCATCGACAGCTCCTTCTTCGCGCTGGCGANCGGCGCGAGATTCCAGATCCGCACGATCCGGTCNGAGCCGGCCGCCGCGACCAGGGTGCCGNATCGATCAACAGCCAGCGTCCGCAGGCCGGGCGAGGCAGGNTCGAGAACACGCTCCTCTTTCCGGCCGGCCAGATCCCATATTCTCAGAGAGCCATCCGCCCCGGCCGTGACCAGCCGCCCTGACTTCTCATGTAGAACCACAGCTCGGACCGGGGAAAGCTGCTCGGCCAGGGNCAGGCCTTGATCGAGGGGTACCTCCCAGAGCTTCACCGTCTTGTCTTCTCCTCCGGACACCAGCGATCGTCCATCAGGGCTGAAGGCCACGCTCATGACCTTTCCCTTGTGTCCGGAAAACACGATCCGCTCAGCTCCATCAGCGACCTTCCAGAGCTTCACCGTCCCATCAAAGCNGGCGGTGGCAACCAGGCTCCCATCCGGACTGGAATCGACAGCGTAGACAGCGGCTGAATGGCCAGAGAATACCTGGGCGGGCTCGGCCGACAACGAAGGCGGAGCATCCACCTGGGCACACACGGCCAATAGGATTGCGGGTAAAAAGTTCATGGATTGACCTGATCAATCTATTCGACAGCAGACCCGACCGCTTGCACGTACCGGCAAGCCTCTACATTGTAACAAAAGGAGGAGGACGGGCAACAAACCGCTTCCTGGCAGCTGCCCGCCGGAACAGGCTCAGCGANCGCGGCGGCGAATGAAGATGAATCGCTCATCATACCCGCGACTTATGACCCGAAGCATGGTGACGTCGCCGGCGGAGGACATGGCCTGGTCAAGCTGAGCTATNTCCTCTANCTTGCTCGAGTTGACCCCGAGAATGACGTCTCCGGTGCGGAGACCTTTGCTCCAGGCGACGCTCTCGGTGTCGACATCGATGATCGCCACCCCCGTTCTTGACGGCGGCACCCTGATGCTGGCGGCGAGCTCACGAGTCAGCGTCGTAACGGTAAATCCGAAGGCCCGGCTCCCGCCGACCNNCGGCTCNGCCAGCNCCGTNACGGGCTTCGGCGCCCCCTGGCTNTCGGCCGGAGTCACCTTGAAGGTCNTCTTCNCGCCCCCTCGCANAATCCCNACCANCACCGGTTCNCCCGGCACCTGCTCTGTAATCATCAGGTGCAGGGCATGTTGATCTCGCACCTTCCGCCCGTCGAACTCTACCACCAGGTCCATCGGCCGCAATCCGCCCACAGCGGCAGGGCTCTTTCTCTCCACATAGCGGATAAAGGCGCCGCGCGGCGCACCCAGCTTGTAATAATCCGCTATGTCGCGGTCCACGTGAACTGTCGAGATTCCCATCCGGCTGATGTTGCCTCCCTTGATCCAGCGCTCCGCCAAGGCTCGCGCCAGGCTGATAGGAACCGCGAAGCTGATTCCGTGATTNACCTTGCCGGAATNCGAATAGATCGCCGTATTGATACCGACCACNTCNCCCCTCANATTCACCAGCGGNCCGCCGCTGCTGCCCGGGCTGATCGTNGCATCTGTCTGGATGAAATTNTCATAGCCCAGCAGGCTGAGATCTGAGCGGCCGAGCGCGCCGACNATCCCGGCCGAGACCGTCTGCAGCAGGCCGAAGGGATGGCCTATCGCCAGGATCCACTGGCCGACCTCGACTGCGTCAGAGTCACCCAGCCTCGCGACCGGAAGATCCTCCAGCTCTATCTTGACCAACGCGATGTCATGGGTGAAGTCGCTGCGTACGGTTCGGCCTGGAACATTCCGGCCATCCGCCAGGGTTACCTCAAGCGCTCCCGCGCCCTCGACCAGGTGATGATTTGTAAGAATGAAGCCCTTGGGGTCGATCAGGAAACCTGAACCGAAGGATCTCCGAAGAGCCTTCTGGGATGCCGTCAACTCTTCAGAAGATTTGCCGGCCTGGCCGGCCTTCTTCGCCACGATGGCCACAACCGCCGGCTTGACCGCTTTCGCCACGCTGGAGAAGAGGTTTTCCAGCTGGGTCGCCAGGGGCTCCGCCTCCGGGGCGGCCTCCTTGGGCGAAGGAGGCGGTTGTGCCGATAACGCTTCGGCATGCCCCTCACGCTGAGACTCAAACGGAAAAGGAACTGAGAGCGCGATGCCAGCCGCAAAACAGAGGCAGGAGAGTGCTAAGATAACCTTGTTGGCGTTCAACATGCGGGATGGCTTTCGACACAAAACGAACTAAAGGGCTTTCGTCTTCATCGGCTTAAACGCCCCAATCCCTTAAGTTTTTTTGCCGTTTTCCCGGGCCGGCTCCCGGCAGAGCGGATGCGGCCCGAGGCAGAAGGCCTACTGCATCAGGCGGTCGGCAACCCGCTGCAGCGTGTTGAGATCACGCTCGGTAGGATCGACGTGATACCAGGCCGCCTGGCCCGCCGAATCAAACATGATGAAAGAAGCCGAGCCAACCGTGGCGTGCAGGCTCCTGAAGACCTTGTATTTTTCGGTGATGTCAAAGCCTGCCGACAGGCCAAGCTCATTCTCCTGAAGCTCGCCTCTCAGGTTGTCAGCCCGCTGCTGGCGGGCCTGCGGAGTGATCCCCTTCGGCATGAAGGAAAGCGTAACCGCGACAAACTTGTCCGGATTCTGCTGCTGAAGCCCATTGAGAAGCTTGAGAAATGAAAGGGCTCGAAGGTTCTTGGGTTGCCTGAAAAGGATGGCCACCACCTTGCCCTCCTTCCTGGCCGCGGCAAAGCTCACCGGCTTACCCGTCAGCCATTCGACATCGGCATCCAGCTCAAGGCTGGGAACCTTCCCCTGGAATTCCTCCAGGTATTTCTTGTAGTCCCTGGCCCGAAAATCACGGTAGATGCGAGCGACGCTTGGAAGCTGCTTGCCTACCTGGGCGAGCTCCTGCTCCATCTGATCAATCCTGTCGACATAGTGCTGGAAATTCGCCCGGGAAGCATCCACCTCCCCCAGACCGTAGGAAGCGAAGCCCAGCCAGAAATCACAGATCAGTGACCACTGCTGATATTGCGCCCAGATGGACTTGGGGAGAGACTCGTCTTTCATGCGCTCTCCATACTCTTCCTGGACACGGATCATCAGGTTCTCGACCCCCTCGAGATCACCCAGGGCATACAGAGCCTCAAAGAGGCAGATGTTGTAGATCACGAATTGAGGACGGTCGCTACGCTCCTTCAGAACCTCCAGTATATGGTCCCTGGCCTGCTCATACTGACCCTCACGCAGGAGGCTCATCCCGATGTTGAAATGGTAGTCCTGGTTCCCCGCGAGAACATTCTCACAGCCGGCGGCGATGTATTGACGGGAGAGCTCGATGTGCGACTTGTTGTCTCCGAGATAATTGAAGCTCAGGTCGGCCAATACGCTGAGCCCTTCACAATGCGTTGCCTCACCCGGCCTGGAAGCCGCAAGAGCCTCCTGTCCAAGCTGCTCGATACGATCGAGATAGCGCTTCATCAGGCTCTTGACCTGGGCGGCAATCTGGGCGCGCTGGGCGCGGCTCACCTTCGGAAGACCAAGCTGCTTGGTCAGGGCGTCCTTGTAGGCAAACTCCTGGCGCTTGTAGCGGCTTGAAAGGTGACGAGCGAACGACGCCTTAACCTCGGCTGAATAGGCGCTTTCCCCGCAATCTTTGAGAAACCTCTCGCCCAGCTCAATCGAACGTCTGAGATCGCTGTCGATATCCTCATGCGAACGTTGCAGGTCATGAAAAACGTAGGGAATGCCGGNGCGGAGCTTCTTCAGCTCATCGTAGATGGCCNGGCATTCTGGAGAAAGAGCGAGGGCCGGGGGCTCGACAGGTTTCGTCGTGGGGGGCGTAGTCTTGNCGCCTGCACCCGNGGGCGCGGNGGGNGGNGGGTT
>PAOC01000052.1 GCA_002708465.1 Planctomycetota bacterium | reverse complement strand
TGCCGATGGCGCAGCCGCCATCCCCGACTCTCCGGTCCAAGCCAAGATGGGACCGGAACGCCATCACCAAGGGATGAAGGTCAAAATGCAGCTCGCTGTAAGCGTGCACTGCATAGCCCCAGCCATACGCCCTGCTGGCGCTGGCAAGAAAGGCATTCCTGCTGTTTCGATTCAACCGCCAGCCGGCATCCTTGGCCAGGAAGTGTCGCTCCTTGAATACCACGGGGTATAAACGTGAGAGGGGTATCTCCTCCGGCTTGAAGAAGCTGTAGGTGTGAATCTTATTGAAAGGAGTCCAGACCGGATCCAGAGACCAGGCCGGATGGGCCATATGCTGCCAGGTCTCCGGCCCTCCCTGGTCACCCCGGAGCATCTCCACCCTAGCCTTCCCCTTCTCCATGGCAGCCCGCCAGTCATTGTAGTCGTCAACCTGGGAAAACAATTGCTCCGCCGTCTTGGATTTCTTGGCCCGTTTGAGCTGGTCCCTCTTGAGAGCCCTGATTTTTTCGATCCGGCGCTGATCCTGCTGCTGGCGCTGAGCCCTCGTCCTCCGGACCTCATCGGCATTCTGCCGCTCGAGCTGCTCGCGCTGACGAAGACGGTCCCGCCTGAAGGCTTCCAATTGAGCCTTCCTCTTGTCCTCGGGCAGCTTCTTGAGCTGCCTGAGCCTGGTCTTCTCCTGGCTCGCAGTCAGCCGGTCGTGCGACTCCAACCGACGCTGGTGACGCTTCTCCATCTGGGACAGGTAGCGAACCGTACCCTCACGCAGCTTGTCCTCTTGCCTTTTGTCAGGCGTGTCCGCAGCAGCCTGTTTTTTTATCTCCTCATCCAGCTTCCGCTCAAGAGTCTTGATCCTCTCCAGGGCGGCCTTGTTGTGCTGTTCAAAGTTATTGAGTTGCCCCTTGAGGGTCTCCCGGACCCTCCCCAACCGTTCCTGCTCCTCAAGCGAGCTGTAACCAAGCGCCTGGAATCGCCCACTGGAGGAAGTAACAATGAGCCCATCGACCGATTCAAATTGAAACAGCGACTCCTTAAGATTCGGGCTGAGAACGGCGAGATCATCGTAATAAGATTCCCAGGGGTCGCCGGTCAGGGGATGGATCTCGGCCAGCTCGCCGAAGGCGAATTCCTTGACTCCATCGCTCAGCAGAAGAAAAACGGAGGCCTCGCTCCAGCGCAGGCGGCGAAACTCGACGGCCTGCCCGTCTCGCAGATAGGCAACCCCGGGGGTGAGAACCTGCCTGTCAATCCTGCGCCAGACGATCCTCTGCACCTTGGAAGGAAAGACCCTGAAATACTTTCTCGCCACCGTTCCGGGCCGGGCAAAGGCTCCATCTGTGTCAACACGCAGATAGGAAGGACTGGTTCCCTGGGTCTCAAAGCTGGCGCTCACAACCTTCCCCGGCAACCTGTCCCCGCCGATAAATTCGATGAAGGCCTCGGCGGAATACTTGTAGGCCTTCTCCCGCAGCCGGCGATCCCTGATCCACCTGGCCGGATTGCTTGAATCGAAAAGGCTGACGCCCTCGAGCTCGGGCTTGCTCTGTGGATCGTTCCAGAAACGGAGCAGCTCTCCCTCGAGAACCGTGCCATCAGAAAACACAGCGACATAAGGATTGGACTCGGCCGCCGACAAAAACTCCATCGGCAGGGTCAAAAGAAGAATCGTCGCTATAGAGCTAACAGCCGAGCGTCTCATCAAATCTTCCTTGAAAAGCAAGTGGCTGGATCATTCTATGCGGAAACACCAGCACAGGCTACAGTCTCCCCGAGAAGCCTCAGGATGTTCAGCCGAGAGCGAGGCGGAAATTACGCGGCCGATCCCACGCGTGAGGCGAAGCTCCCAGGACCAGCCCCAAAACCCTGTCGGCTGAAGCGCTCTATTGTTCATTCTGAACATCCCAGTCAAAACCCGGCTCCACCACGTAAAAGCCTACCCTGCGCCCATCGACTCGCGCTTCCCATCTGTGGCCGACGTAAGACCGACATACCCAGGATTGCCCGGGAACCAGGGCGGGACGGGGCACATCTTCGGCTTTCATACCGACCCAGATGAGCTTGATCGTCTTCTTCGTCTTATTGGTAACCTTGAATTCGCACACCGGCCCCGAGGTTGAAGGAAGGCGCCTGTTCTCCTTGAAGGCGACAGCTCCCAGGCTCTGTCGCAGCGCGAGCCTCGCATCCGCGCTATTGGGGCTCTGCCCTGAGAAGTACACGGATTGAAGAGTGGATAGTTTTTTGAGCAGGCTGAGATCACCATCCGTCCCACGCCAATTTTCACCCAGAAGGATCGAGCTGACCACGTCAACGGTCGCCGGCTGGAGAACCTCGATTTCGTGAATCGACCACCAGAGGCTCTTTTTACCCGTCTGGACAATGCGAAGAAACCTCCCTTCGACCGGAGCAAAACTGGCGGCTGTCAGCGGCGAGGTTCCGGCCCCCTTGGCCAGCACACCGGACCACCTCGCCCCATCCATGGAAGCATAGATCTCGTACCCGTCCGGATGGTCGTTCGAGCCAGGCGTCATCAACCGGATCCCGCCAAGGAAGGTCGGCCCGGGNANCTCGATGGTAAACCACATGCCGGGCTGCTGNCTGAATNTTGAGGTCCAGCGGCTGCTCGGATTTTTATCGANCGCGNGCAGGGGGCCGGTGGAGGGGTCGGTGTTATTGTGGCTTNCGGNCGCCTTCCAGAGATCCTTACGCCCAACGAGCTTTGACTCGCCAGGAGGGATCGCTACGCTGTAATTGATTTCTGCTCCCCTCTGGTAGAGCTGAAGAGCGGCCTTCTTTTCTTCAAAGCCGAGCCGGCTCGACCTCACCACCTGGGCGATGGCCCGGGTCAGCTTGAGATCACGCCCNCCGGAGGCCTCCAGGAGCGTTGAGAGCTCGTAAACCGCCGATGGCCTGTTGGCGATCGCGAGNCTCCTCCAGCAGNCCAGCTGCCTGCCGGGTTTTTGACTGATCTCTACCGTAGCCGGGGACTCGTTGTTGATCCCAAGATCGTAGAGCAAGGGAATCGAGCCTGCCTGCCAGGGTTGCCGCCGCGGCAGCGCAGCCGGCTCGAGCTCCTTCCCATCGATCCGCACCGTCAGGATGGAAGGGTCCGGGAGCAAAGAGCCGGCCTCACCCACGTCTACCTCCAGCCATCGACGCCCCGCCGTCGGCTGGAGTTTGCGGCTCAGGAGAAGCGGGGCTCCCCGCAATTCGAGGCCCGAAAAAAANCTCTCTTCTCCCCGGCTCTCCAATACGACCTTCCATTCACGCNTCGCCCCNGGGCTGAACATCGGGTTCCAGTCTCGCCAGACAGGAACATTCAGATGGACCCGGTCCCTCACCACCTCCGCCAGGCGGTTCCGATCCAGCTCGAGCATCGGCTCAAGCCAGTCGACCATGTCCCTGATATCGAAAGGGTCGACGGCGGAGATCTCTTCAGCGTGCGCGGTGTCAGCCTGCAGAATCAGACGCCTGCTGCCTGCAGGCTGGAGAGGAAGAACCAGCCGCCCTGTATCCACAGTCTGGTAGCTGCCGACGAGAAAAGGACTCTGGTAGAGAGGCTCCCCCTCCATTGAACCGAGAAAAACCCTNCCCACAACGCAGCCGCCATCCCCCACCTGGCTGTCGAGCCCCAGGCGCGACCTGAAGCTTGTAACCAGCGGTCCCAGNTCGAAGTGCAGCTCATTGTAGGCATGNACCGAATANCCCCAGCCATAACCTCTATTGGCGCTCGAAAGAAAAGCGTTTCTGCTGTTTCGATCAACGCGCCAACCCGCTGACTTGGCCAGGTAGTGCCGCTCCTTGAAGGCGGCAGGGTACAACCGCGACAGCTGCAGCTCCTCCGGTCTGAAGAAGCTGCAGCTGTGGATCCTGTTGAAGGGGGTCCAGATCGGATCAAGGGACCAGGCAGGCTGGACCATATGCTGCCAGGTGTCAGGTGTACCCCGCTCCTCGCGAAGCATCTCAGCTCTCTCCCGCACCCTCTCCATGGCGCCCAGCCAGTTGTTGTACCCATCGACCGCGGCAATCANCCGCGCGCCGCTTGCCGCTTGAGAGAACCTGTTGATCTGCTCACTGCTGAGAACCCTCCTGGAGTAGACCCTGCGCTTCTCCTGCTGAAGACGCCTCTCTCGAGCCCGGCTCGCCTCCTCGCCATGCTGCTGCACGATCTGCTTCCGCTGGTCACGGCGGNCCTTCCTGAAANCATCNANCTGGGCCTTCNTCTCCTCCTCCGGCAACTTTTCCAGCTGCAGAAGNCGGCTCTTCTCAAGATTCGCGGTCAACCGATCGTGCGTTTCGAGCCGGCGCTGATNCCGTCTGTCCAGGTCCGAAGGCACACGGCCGGCCTTGTNCGGCNGCCTGNCNTTTTCACTGCCNCCAGGCTTTCCCGCCCGGCTCTTGAGNTCCTCTCCGACCTTCTTCTCCAGCGCATCGATCTTCGCGAGCGAAGCCGTATTGTTCCGGTCAAAATTCTTCAGCTGGCCCTCAAGCGACGCCCTGATCCTGCTGTAGCGCTCGCGCTCCTGTAAGGACTGGAAAGAGACGGCATGGGAGCGGGGNCTGCTGGCAGTCGCGACAAGCCCATCCACCGTCTCAATACGAAACAGGAGCCCATCAAGCCCGGGGCTCAAAACAGCGAGATCGTTGTAGTAGATCTCCCANGGNTCATCGGTAAAGGGGTGGATCTCGTCCAGCTCTGCGAAGGAGAACTCCTTGACACCATCTTTGAGCAGGAGAGAGATGAATCCCTGCCCCCAGCGCAGGCGGCGAAACTCGACCGGGCGNCCGCTGCGGAGATAGGCGAAGCCGGGNGTCAGCGCCTGGATCTTTGCCCNGCGCCAGACGATCCGCTGGACCTTTGAAGGCAGTACGCGAAAATATTTTCTCCCTGTCCCGCCAGGATGCGCAAAGGCTCCATCTGTATCAACCAACAGGCAGGAGGCNGTACCTCCGGCGGTCTCAAAGCCCGCCCCTNCCACCTTGCCCGGCAACCTGTCCCCTCCGACAAATTCCACAAAGCTGGCGGCGAAATACTGATACGCCTTCTCCCGAAGACGCCGGTCCCGAAGCCAACGAACCGGGTTTCCGGGATCGATGAGGCTCACCCCCTCNAGGGTTGGAACGCTTTGTCTATCATTCCAGCGGTGGAGCTGGTTCCCCTCGANCNTGGCCCCATCAGAAAAAACAGCCGCATAGCGATGGGCTTCAGCAGCGAAAAGGATATGCGCCGAAAGGACCGACAGCATAAAAGTCGCCACCAACGTGACAACCTGTCTTTTCATAAGCTCTCCCCTCCGAATAAACCAGCCGTTTCAGTTTAGCCAGCCNCGCCTGCGCAAGCTACCGNCTCCTCNGTATTCTCGCAAGCTAATCAGCAGCCGGCAGGAACTTGACGCAGACCGGATGCGGCACATCGAGTACGTTNCCGGTGGGAGTAAGTCCCGCAGGNCCAATACGGAAAACAACAACCGTGTCTGAGCTCTGGTTGGCCGCCAGCAGAAAACGGCCGGTCGGGTCGACCCCGAAATTCCTGGGAGTCCTGCCTCCGGTGGCCTGGTGACCGCGCGCTGTAAGGCGCCCCGAGGCGCTGTCGATCGAGAAGACCGCGATGCTATCGTGACCTCGGTTGGAGCCGAAGAGAAGCTTCCCATCGGGCGACACCTGAACCTCCGCCGTGCTGCTATTGCCTGAGAATCCGCTGGGAAGAGTAGTGACCGTCTGGATATTAGAGAGATTTCCCGTCTTCGCTTCATAGGAAAAAGCCGTAACGGTCGAGGCCATCTCGTTGATGACATAGGCGAACTTGCCGCCGGGATGAAATGCGAAGTGGCGAGGCCCGCCCCCTGGAGAAACGGAAGCACTCGGCACCTTATTGGGCGTCAGGGTCCCGGCAACGGGATCGAAACGATAGACGAGNANCTTGTCGAGACCNAGGTCTGCGGCGAAGGCATAGGCTCCCTTTCCATCCAGGTTGATCGAGTGAGCNTGCGGNCCCTTCTGGCGCCNGGGNTTGACGCTNGANCCCTTNTGCTGAACAAACCCGGTNGGGTCGGCCAGCAGGCCATCAGCGCCGACGCCCAGCACATTCACACTGCCTCCGCCATAGTTGGCAACCAGCACATTTTTGCCNCCATGGTCCACCACCAGATGNCAGGGGCCTCCGCCGCCTGANGGTTTCTTGTTCAGAAACTTGAGCGCCCCGNTCTNCGGATCGAGNGCAAACGAGCTGACNGCCCCNGTNTTCNTGCCCTCAAAATCAGCGATCTCGCTGACGCTGTAGAGAAACCGNCCNGAAGGATGGAGCGCGAGAAAAGATGGGTTCTTCGACTTTGCTGCCAGGCGGAGATTGGCAAGGGTACCCTTGAGGAGATCGAGCTCACAGACATAGATCCCCTCGCTTTTCCCACCCCTGGTATAGGTCCCCAGGTAGACCAGCTGCCGCGNCGGGGCTTCCTCCGCGCCNACGGCGAACTCCCCAGCCAGGAGGCCGGCCGTCAACAACACCACAATCCGGGAGGCTCTGCGAGCGAGCTCATAGATGTGCATCAGCAGCATGTCTCGATGTCTCCATGTTTATTCTTCGGGATCAGCAAGGATTACAAAAAGGAATTGTAACCCGATAGCCTCCGCCATTTCCCGATGGAGATACCGGAAATAAAAAAGGGCCGGGCGCCCCGCCTCGAAGGCGCTGACGCCCGGCCCTGCAGACCCCGGGNGAACCCGAGGACTAATTACATGCAGNGGAAACGACACAGCCGAGCGGATCCTCGCTCGGGTCTTCACCGCAGGCGCCGCCCGCTGGAGCAGGCAGCTCCAGGTTTCCTACAAAGAGGTAGTTCAGCAGGAAGATCGCGTCGGTGATGTTGATCGCTCCGTCATCGTTGGTATCTCCTGAATCGACACAGGGCGGTGCCTCGATTCCGCCAAAGAGATAGGCGAGCACGCGAACCGCGTCGGAGATGTCGACATTGACGTCATCGTTCACATCCCCNCGCCGGAAGACGGGTCCGCCGCCGCCGCTGCCATTGGACTCTCCCGGGGTCCCCTGGAGAGCCTCGAAATCGCCCGTGGCATTGGGATAGCGGCCCCAGCTCCTGTCCTGCTCCATGGCGGGAAAGATGACCTTATTGAGCAGCTGGTTATCGCCCTCATCTCTGTCGACCAGCATGAGCATCTCACCTTCACTCGTGAGCTTGAAGTTGGCGTGAAGGCCCGGCTCATCGCTGCCGTCCTCATCAAGCCAGACAATCAGGTATCCGCCGCCCTCGATCGTCGTGCCCTCGGGCAGCTCCCACTTCCTGGGGTTGCCCTCCTTGTCGCTGAGATACATGCCCGAGAGGTCGACGGTCTCGGCCGTAATATTGTGCAGCTCGACCCAGTCATCAAACTCTCCCTGGGGATCGGCCAGCGTAGCCTCGTTCAGGGGCATGAGCTCGTTGATCACCACCGGGGTGAACTGGGCAACATCCATGTCAACAATATAGGAGTCGGCTCCAAGCTCGGTCCGGGGCGGCTCGAACGACGTAACGCCGTCAGCGTAAACCTCAACGTAATAGCGAACCTCGGTGCCTGCGGGATAGGAAGGCACCGCGCCTCCATAGACCCCATCACCGGCAGCGCCGTCATCGTTGTTCCCATCATCGCGAAGATAGACCTGCTCAAAGGGAGCATCCGGTACACCGGCGTGGTAGACGACCACCGAATCGACAGAGGGGCCGGCCTCCACCTCGACTCGAATGCCGACCTCTTCCCCGGAGACGGGCGGGTAGAAGCCCCCCGCGCCATCGGGCTCGAGTTGGAGCTCGGCCGAGAGAATATTCGGAGCGGACTCCTGGAGCTCAGGATGGGCGAGAAGGAAATCGCGGCGCTCCTCGACAAACTGGCGGATCCCGGGGACATTCCCCGAAGCGTTCTCGAGATTGTCATAGAAGGCGTTGGTGGAGAAGAGCTTCTTCGTATCAAGCTCCACCTCCTCCGCGATCAGGTTGTGCATATCGGTGGCCAGCGGCCCCATCGCATCCCAGTTGAACGATTCTTCGACCAGGGTCCGCAGGTGGGCCACGTAGCGGGCCCGCAGACGCGGGATTTCCATCAGCCGCACCAGCACCGGCCGGTTTGGATTGTCGATCTCNGGAAGAACCCGCCAGCCGTTGATGCAGCGAAANGTCTCGTTGCCATCGTGCTGGATCGTGTGGAAACGTCCGAAGCTGAGGTCCTGGTAGATCGTGTAGTCGAGCCCCTTGTGAATGTAGCCATCGTCATCGGCGAAGGCGTTCTCGAGNGCGATCATCCAGAGTGTCGCGTCGACATCCAGAATGTCATGAACAAGATCCTCGAACTCGGCGTCCGGGGTGTTGTTGAAGGCATCGCAGAACTCGACAAGCGCCGCCCAGGGATTCTCCTGGTCATCGGACTTGAGCTCGTAGGCGGCCTGGTATTGGCTCTGGTTCGCTCCGAGCCAGGTCAGGGCGCCTTGTCCCCTGGTGAGAAAACCTCCTCCGCCACAGTTACCGAGGGGAGGAAGAGCCTGCCCCGCGCCGGCGCCATTCGGCTGGACGACTCCACCCTGGGGAACGGGTGCAGGCTGAACATTCTGCCCGGGACGCGGAGGGCGCGGAGGGCGCGGAGGGCGACCACCGCCGCCCTGGTTTCCATTACCACCCGTTCCGCCTCCGGAATTGGCCTTCCAGCGGTTTCCCTTGGTGCTGTCATACCACTCATCAAGAAAGTCCTTGTTGAACTGCTGAACATTCACATAGATGCCCCAGTTCTGCCCATTGAGAACCAGCTTGACGTGGTTCGCAGTAGGCGCGGGGAAGTATTTCTTGCAGGTCTGCGAATAGAGCGCCTCCCTGAGAAAGGATGGATCGCCAGCGGCGTTGTTCAGCTTGACCGTCTGGTACCCGTAAAGATCGAGGCCTGAATCGGTGTGGTCGACGGCGATCTTGAAAGAACGCTTCTCACCGGCGTTTCTCTGGGAGGTATTGCCCCGCCAGCGAACCCCGACTCCTTCATAGACAATGCCGTCTACCGTCATGTCACCGGTAAGGTATTGGTCATCTACCCTCGAGACATCTTCAAGCTGACTCCAGAAATTGTTTCCGGGAAAGGTCAGCTCGATGGTGCGAAGAACGGAACCATCGTAGAAATCCTCGTCGCCGGCAACGGCGACACCGAAGACCGGGGAGAGCAACACGAGAACAGCCAGGCCTCTCATTCGAAAGNCCCCGACACANCTTTTAACAATAGAATGATTCATCTCTTAAAGAACCTCCTGAGAAAANAACCCCACGAACATTGGCCCTGCACCAATTGTAACGACAGAATCGAAAGAATACACAGTGGAACCTTGCGATCCCCCCTGCCGTACCNAGCCCTGGTAAACCCGCAGNTTGAGCGAAGTTAAACACCCCGGATGCCACAAAGTTGCCCTCTGAACGCGAAAACAGGGAGAAAGGAACCCCCGGCTCCCTTGGAAAGGCTCAGAGCTCGGGAATATAGCAGCCAACCGCCGTTGTCGNGGGATTTTTNACAGCCNTCNCGGAGAGGACGGCATCGAGNGCGTCTCTCAGATCCCTGGTTCTGGCCTGCCGCCGCTTTTTTCCCAGGTCAGCGTAAAGGTCATCGATCCTTCCGCGGTAGAGGATCCCTGATTTGCCGATGACAAATGCCTCCGGGGTGACATCCGCCTCGAGCTCGGAGACCAGGACATGNCGGGGATCTCTCAGGATGGCATTTTCGTAGCCAAAGTCCGCGGCATGNTTCTTNGCCTTCTCAAGGCCCAGATCCGGATCCACATGAACCAGNAAGAAGCCCGCCCCGCGCGGAGAATACTCGNCNATGATGGACTTGATCTCGGGCGCGTAGCTGTTGGCAATTGGACAATCATTGGTGATGAAGATCACCACGTTGACCTTCACTCCGGAGAGGTCCAGCGGTTTCCGCGGCTGACCATCGAGATCCATCAGGGACAGGTCGCCAGGAGCGGAAGGAACGCAGGCAACCAGGGAAAAAAATGTCGCGAGGCAAACGGCCGATGAGAACAGCCCCAGGCTGTTTGGTCTCGAGCTTCTGAGCCCGGGCATCTCAGTCGTCCTTCTTTTCGGGCTCCCGCTTTGGCGGCGCGGGCCGACTGGAGGATCCGGTTCCTCCCAGCCCCTCGATCTCATCGGAGTCGACAACACCATCTCCATTCGTATCAAGACGCTTGAGATAGTCCTTATACCGTCCCGTCATCTCGCTCTCATCGATCTTCCCATTGCCATCTCGATCAAGATTCCTGACCCGGTCACGCAGCCTGCCCAGCAGACCGCCGACGCTCGAGCCGCCGCGAGAGCCACCGCGAGAGCCGCCCCTTCCAAATCTGCCNCGNCCTGCAAANCTGCCGCCGAGACGGCTGCCTGTATCGATCATCTGCTGACGAACCCCGCGCTCGAANCGTCCCTCATCTCCCTGGTTGACGCAGATGGCCTTGAAGATAATGCTCCCCATTTCATCGCTCGACTCGAGCCCCCAGCGAACCCGGCGAGGGGGATCAAACTGGTTAAAGGGATTGTCGGCTGAGTTGTCAAAACTCACCACCCCGTTGATGACGGTCCCCTTGGGCAGCCTGACAGGCTCCGTGTAATGGTAGCGCCCCTGCCAGTTGAAATCCCACTTATCGATATAGAAGAGCGGCCTCTTCGTTCCATCGGGCAAGGTGGCGCTGGCCTGCATGAACTTGCCAATGTAATGGGCGTGCGCNCCGGCGCCGATCAGGTCGATATCCACCGGNACCGTAAAGCTGTCGCGGATCTGGTAATNCGCATNACCGGCGGGAATGTCTATTCCCGAGAGGCTGCCGTAAACCGGCGGAACCTGGAAAGCCAGGAGCNTCCGATGCGGCGGCTTGTCGGAAAAATAAAGACCGAGGGTTGTCTTCTCCATTTCAACCTTCCCGGAAGGATGAAAATGAGAGGCCAGCACGATGTCGGCCCCCCTGGGTAACGGCATGGACAGATCCTGGGGCAACTTGCGGGCGGTTCCTCCCACGGCCCAGCCTCCAAGGCTGCCGCTCCTGCGGAAGCCCATCCCGCGAAAGCCGACCGTCCCGTCACGCCCATCGGAACGCCGAGCCTCACCAGTGGTGTCGACGAAAAAGAGGCTGTGATGCAATACCGCTCGAGCCGAAGGCCTGATCTCGATCGCGGTGACCCACTTGTCCTCGGGAAGGGCCACCTTGACGACAAAATTACGGTAGATGTCGGAACCGGAGGCGCGAACCCGGTAGGCCTTCTCCATGCTGACCACGAGGTCCGGCTTGCCAAGCTGCCAGCCATCCGGGAAATCGGGCAGCTTCGGCAGGCTCGCGGCCTTCCCCTCCTCCATGCCGGTCTTCACCCACCTGGAGATCAGCTCGACATCACGGTCCTGCAGGCGCCTGGAATCACTGAAATCTCCATGGCCGGGAACCGGATGCCAGGGCGGCATGTAGCGGCTCTTGGTGACCCGGGCAATCATGCGTCCGCGTTTCTTTACATCGCGGTAATTCAGCAGGTCAAAGGGCGCGACCTCCCCGGCCCGGTGACAGCTCGAACAATTATTGAAAATGATGGGCGCGATATGTTCGCTGAAGGTGACCTTCTCCGGCAGAGGTTTCTGAGCTTCAGCCGTGACTGCGGCGGGCTCTTTTTTTAAAACCGCTGCATCTTCCGCGGCCAGCGGTGAAAGAAACCCGCAAAACGAGAGTGAGAGACACGCGAGGGAAACGAAAACTCGGCGGATATTCATCCAGGTCACCTTCAATTTCTATGGTCTTCAAAAAGTTCTCTTCACCTTCACCCGCCGGAAAATCGGCCTGGCGGCGGGACGGACCGATCCGGTACCCACAGGATCATTCTAACCTACAAAGATACGGCGTTTGTCTAAAGATGTAGGAAGAACCCTCTTCCGAAAATCCAGCCGCCTACTTCCTCGCAGGCACTGGTTTTTCCAGGCTGACAACAACCGCTCCGTCCAGGATGCAGACATCTCCGCGGTCGGCGTTGATGTGCATTCCACCGCCCAGGCGATAGAAGCCCACAGCGCTATTGGCCCCCTTGGGCATGCCCGAGTTGCCGACCAGGCGGCCGCTCTCGATCGGCTCAATCCGGACGTACTCCACAGCCGGCTTCATCCCGGCCCGCGGCGACGGATCATGAATCAACAGGACCCCTTCATCGGCCTGGCCCTTTTCATCGACTCCATACCCTGCCAGGGTCACCCAGTGGCCGCCGGAGCGCTGGTAGGCGTCCTTGTCGGCATCGTGTCGATACCAGCCGACAATGAGCAACACCATGGAATCGCCCTGCAAAGAGCCCTTCACCCAGTCAAGATCCGGCCAGGGCCAGCCCGCCCTGAATTTCTTCTCAACCTGACGCCATCCCTGGTAGGCGAAATCAGCTGAATACCCTTTCTCCTCTAACAGCTTGCCGAGGCCCCTCAGGGCAGCCGAGGTTCCAGTCTGCCGCTGAGTCTCGGTGTCCATGTAGCCTCGGCCGCCGAGTCGCCTGGCCAGGCGGCCCTGGAGCCGAGAGTCGAGCTTGCCCTCGGGCAGCAGGCGATCGTACTTCCTTTCCCGGGCGAGCCAGGCCAGGGCGTTTGAAGCGGCCACCGGCCCTCCGTAGTGCTTCCCCCCAAAGGGCAGAGCCGCCTCGGAGTCCGTCGCCGTAAGATCAGGCATCACCCCAAGGCGTTCAACACTTTGAGCAGGCGGCTGCTTCCCTGGAGAAGGGGTGGCGACAAGGCTCTGCGGTGAACGGTCCGCGACCCACTCCACCGCCCGGGGAATAAAAAACTCCAGCCCCCTGGTGGCTTCAGGATGGGGACTGATACTGATGACCCGCCCCCCCTCGCACTTGCCGGCCAGGATCGCCGGAGTCCCTACCTGCAGGCCGGCCGGGCTGCCGTTCTCGGCATGCTCGGTGCGGTAGATGGCGAGCGGCTTGAAATCCGGCAGCCGGTCGAGCCCTGCGGGAGAAACAATCGGCCCGTTGGCGAAGAGGACATCGAGAGGCCCCTTAAAATCCCCGAAGACCCTGCGTCCATCATCGGTCAGCTCGATCTTCACCTTGCCCTTGCCGCGCAGCCAGTGTTTGCCGGTGATGGTCTTCGCATCGACAAGCCCCAGGCTCCAGTCATAATTGGAGGCCGCCAGGTAGCCGCCGGCGCAGATCCCTATATAGCCGCCTCCCTCCCGCACGAAGCCCCGCACCCGCTCGCGCCCCTCCTTACCGATCGCCCGGGCGATTCCGCTGCCGCTGCCGCCGGGAAAGATCGTCACGTCAAACTGCGGCAGGACGCCTGAGGCTATGTCGGCGGGGCCAATGTTGCACAGGACCACCTTGTCGAGAGGATGAAGCTGCCGGGTGACGTTCCGGACCCCGTCGCCGCCGGTACCGCCGCCATCATAGAGAGCCACCAGGACGAGCTCATCGGCTGGAACCTCCCGGGCAGCCGCGGCGGCTTTTCTCCCGGCAAGAACATGGGGGCCTCCAGCTACCATGCCGAGATGACTCAAGGCCTTGTAGACCATGAGCCTGTGCTGGCGGACCCTGAGCGACAGGGGCTGGCGGTTGAAGGTGGTCTCGAGAATGAACCCCTTGCTCCCGAAGCGGTCAATGCAGGCCCTCGCGAGGCCTGTATTCACCGGCCCTCCGCTGATGTGAACGAATTTGCGTTTCGGCTCAGTGATTGTAGGGTTCACCTCATCGATCAGCAGAGTGGCGACCTTCCGCGTCTCTGGAGAATCGAGATAGATCACGCTGGAGCCGACCGAGCCCTTGTTGGCGATGTGAAAATCAAAACCTTCGTGCAGATCAAATACCCACTGAGGCCGGAGCTCTCGCGCCAGTTCCCAGAGAGCCTTCCCTGGGACAGAGCGCGCAACGTCCGGAGCGCCGGTTCCGGGGAAGTTCCTGTTCAGGTTGTTGGCGGGCTTGTCCACGCCTGGCATAAAGCGAGTGTTGGCCCTCAGCCCGGGAGTGTTCGTTCGCGGAACAATCACAACCCGTCCCCGCACGATATTCCAGTGAACGAGCTGCTCCGCCGCCCTCGATCCAGCGGGCTCGTTGCCATGCATCCCGCCGGTGATGAGCACCACCGGACCATCCACGCCGGAATCGATCACGTAATAGGGGTTCTCCCACCTGGTGCCCTCGGCCAGCGCGCCCCGTGAATATTCACGGGCAAGCAGGGCCGCCCCCGCCCCGGGAAGGCTAAGCAGGAAGACGGCGAGGAGAGCTCCCGACAACAGTGGTCGAATTGAAAACCCGCAGTGAATACTCACGCTCATGCCGATCCTCCGGAACCCTTTGAACGATTGAACGCTTGATTATAGATCGCGATGGGCCAACGACAAGACCCAGAACAAGACCGTGCTTGTTTACACACCAAGACTCCTACATCATACGCTGTACCCTGGCCCTCGGGCTGAAAGAACCATCCATCCTCCTGCCCGCCGCCAGAGGCTGAAAACACGAGCCCTTCATAATTGGAGCCTGTCAGATGAAACGCCTTGCGAGTATTTCCTGCCTGTTTCTATTCTCTTCGGCCCTGCTGATCGACTCAGGCGCGGCACTCGACGCGCAGGAGACCAAGCCCCACTCCGCGATCACTCCCGCCCCTCGTGGCGGAGGATGGATGAAGCGGCACAACAGCTTCAACTCCAGGGTAGCCAAAGGCTCGGTGGACCTTATCTTCATCG
This sequence comes from Planctomycetota bacterium, assembly GCA_002708465.1. The sequence continues at coordinate 2,579 of PAOC01000052.1, read as the reverse complement.
GCGACTCCATCACCCAGGGCTGGGAAGGAAANGGCCGCGGAGTCTGGAAGAAATACTACGGCAAGAGAAACACNGTCAACCTCGGCATCGGCGGCGACCGCACGGAGCACGTTCTCTGGCGGCTTGACAATGGAAACATCAAGGGGATCGCGCCGAAGGTCGCCGTCATCATGATCGGAACCAACAACTCCGGAAGAAACCGCAACTCCCCCGCGGAGATCGTCGACGGNATCACCGCCATCATCAAAAAGCTCAGGAAGAAGCTCCCCGAAATGAAGATCCTCCTGCTCGACATTTTCCCCAGGGGGCAGCGCTTCAACACCCAGCGCGGGGACATTGCGCAGGTCAACCAGACCGTCCGCAAGCTCAACGATGGCGCNCATGTCCACTACCTGGCTATCGGCCACCACTTCNTCGAGGCAGATGGGAGCCTGGACAAAAAGATCATGCCAGACTTTCTGCATCTGTCGACTCAAGGCTACGAGATCTGGGCGGCCTCCATCGAGGGCAAGCTCAAAGAGCTGCTTGGCGAGTGAACCATTTCGCGGTGAAAGAAAACGGGATTGACCAATGAGNCTGGTTCTGAAACCATTGATTTTCTGCCTGCTTATCGGACAGGGGCTCGCCCTGGGCCAGGACGCCACCGGGGGAGAAGCAGCCGGTGACCAGGCGAAGACGCTCATCAAGCTGCTGGCCAGCAGAGACAGGTCTGTCCCCAAACGAGAGCTGCTCGAGAGGTTGCTGCAGAACAGGGAAGCGAATCTCCCTGAGGTGCGACAGGCCGCTCGCAATGGCGCCCGGGAAACACGGCTCATGGCCCTGCGNCTGCTGGCGGAGCTCAAGGACCCTGAAGCCGCCAGGATCGCCGGCGAGAGTCTTGCCTCCAAAGAAGTGGAGATCCGCCGCAGAGCCGGCAGCGTCCTGATGATCCTCGAAGACGAAACCCAGGTCGCGAAAGTCCTCGCCAGGCTGCCAGTCGAAAGAGATTCCGGCGCCCTGAAGTCTCTCATCGCCGCCGCCGGGTCTAGCGGCCGCGCGGCCGCGGCTGATTCAATTCNTCCCTATCTCCGCGATGCGAACCAGAGCGTCAGGGTCAACACCGCGATCGCCCTGGCAAGGNTGGGAAGCATGGAGGCNCTCGGAACGATCATCGAGGCGCTCCAGNGCGCCGACATGCAGGCCCGCCGCGAAGCGGCCTACGGACTGGGTTTCTTCAGCGGGGAGCGACAAAAAGCCCGAGCAGCGGCCCAGGCCATCATCGACAATCCCGCCGGCGTCTGGAAGGCGGAGGCTGGAATCTCTCTGCTCCGCCTCAAGCTGGCTGCCTCGGGCGAAAAACTNGAGCTTCTCTCGAACGCTTCGACGCTCCGCCAACCGCGGGTTCAGGCCTGGTCCATCCAGGAGATCGCAAGGCTGGGCGGGAAGGACGCCGCGGCCTGGCTGCAACANAGAGCCGCGGGGAATGATCCGTTAGGAAGATTCGCTGGCCTCCAGTTGCTGCTGAAAGGGGAGGGCTCTCATGCCAGAAAGTAACCTTCCAGTCCTTCGTTCAGCCCGTACTGCGATCCTGCTCTTTTGCTGCCTGGCGGGGCCAGCCGGAGCCCACGAGGTAGAGGTCCATCGCGGCATCAGCCACAACGCGGTCGACATCCTCGACCTCGGCCTGCTCAACCGGTACCGGGCCGAGATCGGGCAGGGCGCGGTCGATGAGGATACCTTCCCGCAATACTGCTACCACGCCTACAACCCTCACAACGGCCGCGGCTTCGACCTGCCTTGCCCGGGCGTGGCCGATTGGGCCAACATCATCGCCTCCAACGCCAGGGATGCGATGCCCATTCTCTGGGCGCAGACCATCTCTGCCTACGATGCGGGGAATCTCGGCGGCCCCGGCGGCGCCTTTCACATGCTCGGACGCTGCATCCATCTCATCCAGGACACGACCTCCCCCGCCCATACACACTCAGACACCCACATCGATGGTGACGATTTTGAGGNNTGGGGNGGNGGAAACTTCCTGCCTCTGCTCGATCTNGAGCCGGTCTTCCCGGCAGATGGCTCACCGGAAGCCTTCGTGCATTCAGCTGCCCTGCTCGTCTACANCGCGACGACCTGGCCTGGAAGAATCCAGGAGGCCAACCCCCAGCCGGACACTCAGTTCAAGCGCATGTTTCCTACCCTGACCTTTCATGATGGGGGNTTCCTAGGTGATGACTANTGGGTCATCGACAACATCGGAGAGTTTGATGAGGCCGGCATCTTCCCACCCTGCATTGGCTCGCCCAGCGCCTGCGACGAATGGTGGCCAAGCGATGACGACTTCTCCGAGGACGAAGGAGGACCGGGAGGCTCCCGGCGGATCACCGGTAACTTCTACGTTGAGAATGCCGGCGGCGACAACAATCGGCTGACCCCGGCGCGCTGGAGGGGCTCGGAAAACAATCGCTCGCTGCTGCGCCTCTATTCCGAGGAGCTGTACCCGATAGCGGTCAGCTATAGCGCGGGACTGCTGCAGACCTTCGCTGACACTGTCTGCCCCCCGCCAGCAGCTGATTTTACTATCGAAAAAACGGTGCCTC
>PAOC01000051.1 GCA_002708465.1 Planctomycetota bacterium | reverse complement strand
AATTTGAAGCAAAAGTCAAATTTTTTGGTTCTACGATTAAAATAGAAATTGGAAAAAAAAATGAAAATTTGGAAATTTTTCAATTTTTTTTAGATCCAAAATATCAAATTTGTTTTGCAATCGAAAAAAAACCGGAAAGTCCCGACCTGGGTCAACAGGTCTTGCCGCTCCCTGCCTCATGGATGTTTCCTCCGCATGGGTTAGGATACTTGACTTCCTGCGAATACCGCCGCGAATCTCAAAGGACAGCGGCAGGCCCACACTCCGCATTTAAGTATGACGCAGCCCGATGCCCAAGTCTTCAACAAAACAACCTCCAGAAGTCAACTTGTCGAGAGATCGAGACCGGATCCGGAACATGTTTTCCGGAATCTCCAGGCGCTACGACTTCCTCAATCATCTGCTCAGCCTGAACAGGGACCGCAGCTGGAGAAAACGAACAGCCCTTGCGTTGGAAATCCGCAAAGAGGACAGGATTCTCGATGCCTGTACGGGAACGGGAGACCTGGCCCTGGAGCTGAGCGGATATGTGGACAAGGAATCAGGCGGGCATGTCATCGGAACAGACTTCTGCCCTGAAATGGTCGCCATCGGTGAACGCAAACGCCTGGAGCGCAATGAGAAGCGCTGCTCACTCCTGGTTGCCGACACTCTGAACCTGCCCTATGCGGACGAGACCTTTGACGCGGTCACCGTGGCCTTCGGGATCAGGAACCTCTGCGATCTCGAGGCGGGACTCAGAGAGCTCAGGAGAGTGCTGAAGCCTGACGGCCGAATCGCGCTGCTCGAGTTCACGCCNCCGCGCGGCGCCTTTCTCAGGAGTCTCTTCGCCCTGTACCTCCTGCCTCTGCTGCCCTGGATTGGCCGGGTCTTNTCCNGNAGCTCCAAGGGAGCTGAGGCCTATTCCTANCTGCCGGCCTCGGTGATGGATTTCCCCGNNCCNGANAGGCTGGAGGANCTTCTGCNGCANACAGGCTTCGNNTCCGTTCGNCATCGCCTGATGACAGCGGGAATCGTCGCCCTCCACCTTGGACNCCGCNGCGAACAGCCGGAGAGCTTNNCCAACGCCGGAGCGNCNGCTGAGAAATGCTCTCTCGTGCTCGCNNCGGNCTCNNCGGCCGNTCANGANGNCCTGTCCGCGGCCCTGCAGGAGCAGCTNGGCATGCACCGCAGCGATGCCATGGCCCGCGCCCGCTACGGCGGCGGCATACTGGCCAGCGGCGAAGCCCGCCCCAGGCTTGAGCAGCTCGCCGCTGCCCTCGAGCGGCTGGGCGTCTCAAGCTCCATAGCGGAAACCGCCGAGCTTGAAAACCTCCCGCGCCCGAAACGGATAACAGGCCTTGAATTCTCAGCCGGAAAGCTCACTGCGGCATCNCCCGGTGGAAAAAATACGGACATAGAGAAAGCCGCCCTGGCCGGCATCAAGGCCTACGCCCTCCTGCCCGAGGCGCCTCCAGCGGANGAGGAGGAGGAGGCGGAGCCGGGCGGAGGCAGCCTCTCCGCCTCCCTGCTCTCAGGACCCGCCGACGACGGGAGGATGACCAAACCCGGGAATAAGCTGGCGAGACTCCTCGCCAGGCTCCAGGACCCGAGATTCAATGGGATCTCCTTCCATCTCACCCTCTACGGAACCAACCCGCTCATGGCGCTGAAGATTAACAAAGATGAGTTTGATTACTCGTGCCTTGAAGCGGATAAAACAGGTACTAGCCTTGAAAATTTCCTTCTGCTGCTGGGAAAGCTGCTCGATTGGCTCCCGGCAACCGGAAACACTGAAGAAGCCCGAGCCTTCCTCGATGCGCCGGACCCGGAAATCATCCTGCTGTCCGGAGAAAACGAAGCGGCCGCCTTTGACCGTTCCCGTCTCTGGAATATGAAAACCGATAATGACGAGCAAGCTCCGGAAAAAGCGGAAAACCCCGGCCAAANCGAANCACATGACTGAAAAAGAAACCGCGGACAACCATACCGGCAAGCTTCCGGTCATCGTCGGCGTCACAGGAGCCTCCGGCATCGTCTATGCCCAGAAGCTCATCCAGCACCTNNTGGANAGCGANCGTCCTGTCCTGCTCGCCCTGAGNTCCGCCGCCAGGCTGGTCATCAAGACCGAGCTGCCGNNCGAGCCCGGCGCAGACCCCTGGGGAGAGACGAATCGCCACCTGCTCGANCTCATCCCCGAGAAAGACTTTACNGCCCCGTTTTGCAGCGGGACCTTTCGCTTCCAGGGAATGGTTGTCGTTCCAGCATCGATGGGAACCGTCGGATCGATAGCAAGNGGAGTCTCGATCAACGTGATCCATCGAGGGGCGGATGTCTGCCTCAAGGAGAGGAGGCGCCTGGTCATCGTCCCCCGCGAGACTCCCCTGTCTACCCTCCACCTCGAGAACCTTCTCAGGTTGTCAAAGGCGGGAGCCGTCATCCTGCCTCCCTCGCCCGCCTTCTACCAGAAGCCGGAAACGCTGGAAGACAGTGTCGACTTTATCGTCTCCCGAATCCTCGATGCTCTTGACCTTGATAACCANCTGATCAATCGCTGGGGAGAATGAGGCGACATGAAGGAACAGGCTGAAAGCGATACGGGAAAATCCCGAGAGCAGGGGCGAGTCGGGCTCTTTCTCGAATCAATCAAGTTCTCGCATTCCATCTTCGCCCTGCCCTTCGCCCTGTCGGCTTTCTTCATGGCTGGCACGGGCTCCCTGGCCTGGCCGCTGCTCGGCAAGGTCGTCGCGGCCTGCGTCTTTGCGCGCACGGCGGCCATGAGCTTCAACCGTCTCATCGATGCCCGTATCGATGCCAGGAATCCCAGGACAAGNTCCCGGGCCGTTCCCGCGGGAGACCTCTCGCCCTCTTTCATGGCTGTCGCGACCATCGGATCCTGCTGTCTCTTCGGGCTCTGCTGCGCATGGATCAACACCCTCGCTCTCGCTCTCTGCCCTGTCGCGCTAGGGGTCCTGCTGGGATATTCGTACACCAAGAGATTCACCTCGCTGTCACACCTTGTACTGGGAGTCGCCCTGGGCCTCTCCCCCGTGGGTGCCTGGGTCGCCGTACGAGCTGAAATCGATCTCCTGCCAGTACTGCTGGGACTGGCGGTAGCCTTCTGGACCGCCGGATTTGACGTGATCTACGCCTGCCAGGATCACGGTTTCGATCAAGAGGAAGGCCTCCACTCCCTGCCGGTAAAAGTAGGGTCTGGACGGGCCCTGGCACTGTCAAAACTCTTCCATTTACTCGCTATCACCCTGCTTGGAGCGGTCGGCTGCATTGCTGAATTCGGGCTCTATTACTGGGCTGGAGTGGGCCTTGTGGCCGGGTTGCTGGTTTATGAACAATCCCTGGTAAAGCCAGGAGACCTCTCTAAGGTCAATCTGGCCTTTTTTACCCTCAACGGCGTTGTCAGCCTCGTTTTTATGACTTCGGTGATCCTAGAGGTCGTAGTATCATAAATAGAGCTTAAAGGCGTTTTCCGGTGACTGGATTGGGTCAATTTTCCGGGAAAAGACTCCAGAACGCCTTGGCATCAAGGCTTAGAGTTGGCACCCACACGGGCCTCTGTAAAATTGCCCGTAAATCCCCAGGAACGGTTCAACAATGACAGAAAATGCCGGGATCAGGCTGGATAAATACCTCGAGACCAAGGGACCGCTTCCAGGACCGCAGTTGGTACGCATGGCCTGGCAGCTTGCCCAGGTGATGGGATCGGAATCGGAATCCGAGACGGGCAGCAGAGCGCCCGTCCTGCATGTCGGCCGCATCTTGATCGCGNCCAACGGCAAGATTGACGTGACTCCCTCGGATGAGACGGATCTTGGCCTTCCAATCGTCGCCAGCTTCCCTCACCACGCCTCACCGGAGGAGATCAGCGGCGAAGCCGGAGATTTCAGGTCCAGCCTCTATTCGCTGGGCTGTACACTGTTCGAGATAGCCACCGGCGCGGCGCCCTATTCCGGAGACTCCTCAAAAGAGGTTCTCAAGGCTCACCTGAACGAAGACGTTCCCGACCCCGCCGATCAGGGGGCGAAAATAAGCAAAGAGCTGGGCAGGGTCATCCAGGAGCTTTTGCGAAAGAATCCCGAGCAGCGCATCCAGAGTGTCCCCGAGCTCTTGCGTCGTCTGAAAATCTGTATCGGAATAGAGGATGGACCCAAGACCGCGCCAACAGACGAAGAGGGGCCTCCGGAACCTCCGGAGGAAAGCGACGGCGAGAAGAAGAAAAGAAAGACCCCAGCGAGCTCCGGGTTCAGGCGGTCTTCAAAAACCGGGTCCGCCAAGGACAAGGAGAAGTCAGCCGAAAAGAAGACCGGAAAGATTGGCGCCAAGCCCGCCCGCAAAACCCCATCCTTCAGCAAAAAGAAACCTGGCGAGCGGNCGGCTACCTCCAGAACAGGCGGTGACTCAAAAAAATCATTTTCCTTCAGCAAGGCTANATCCCCTGGACCGAAAAANGGGCNGGCNGGCGCCAGCNCCGNTCGNTTCGCTTCNGCNNCAGGCNGCNGTCTCTCCGGGAAGCTGATTGATCGCGGTGACGAAGGCGACATCTTCGAGGACACCTTCGAGGAAGATGNNCAGANGGGTTACTCCGTCGTAAGAAAGAAAAGCAAACCTTTCATGATGGCCGGCGGAGGATTAGGCCTGGTTCTCGCGATCCTCGTCATCTTTACGTCTCAAAAAGCGAGTAAGAACCAGGTCAGGTTGGCCCAGGAAAGAAAGGAGCGAAACGCCGCAGACCAACTGAGCGAAATCAAGACGGCCTGGAGCGCGAAATACGAGACCCAGAGAAAATCAGTCGAGGACTACCTCGCCAAGCAGACCAATCGGTTCAATTCGGGCCTCAGCCCGTCGGTGATCGAAGGAGCACTAGAGGGCCAGCTCGAAACCAGCTTCTTCAATAAGCCCGGAGCCGTCCTCCTTGCCGTACTCTACGCGAAGGTCCACGCCAGGGCGGAGGAGGAGCGATCTGCCCGCAAGGAAACCGAGCTGGGCGTGGAAGGGAACTTCGACAGCTTTGTCAACTCCTTCAACAAGCTCTACGAACAGGGCCTCTGGGCCCCGGCCATGGACAAGATCCGCGATGCCGAGATCGAGTACAAGGCCTCCAAGGAAACCGAGATCGACGAGCTCTACTTCAAGGCGGAGAAGGCTATGATCAAGCAGTGGGAGAGCGACGAGCTGAAGATCAAGGACCTCGCGAGCGAGGGAGAGCCGCAGCAAGCCATTCGGGTTGCCGAGGGCGCCAGGCTCTACGGCGACAACGCCATCCGAAAAGACGCCATCGCCTATATCGAATCCATCCGGGCCCAGACCAGCGTAAGCGGCGGCGGGGAGAAGGAAGAGGAGCCGGCGGAGGAGCCTGAAGAAGGCGGCGTACCCGACGATATCGATTCCGAACTTGAAGACCTCGAGGATAAGGACGACTCGCGCTGAGTCCTTCACCGTCCACGAACAATCCCATGTCCGACTCCGAGTTCGATGAAATCCTGGACGTTCCGGAGTTCAAGGATCTTGTGGATGAGCCCGAGCTGCTCTCGCTCCTGGCCGAGGACCGGCAGGAGCTCGCGGGCGCGGTCCGCTCGCTGGTCGATCGATGCCTGGAAGATGGCGAGTTCCAGGGCCGACTCGCCGACACCATCGAGACCGTTGTCGAGGAAGGCTGCGGCGAAGACCAGGCGGTCCTCTGGATTGTGGCCGTCCTTGCCGAGGTCCGCTCCCAGACTGCCATCCATACTCTCCTGAGAAGCTTCGCGATGGAGGAAGAAGAGAACCTGTCCCACGCGGCAGGAATCGCCCTGCTGCGAATCGGGGTTCCGGCAATCGAGGCCCTGATGGAATGGGTTGACGAGGAGCCCGGCACCGACCTGCGCAGGCTGACCTACCGCCTTCTCGGAGATTGCGGAGTCCTCGACGAGCAGGGCTATATCGAAGACGTCAAAGAATTCCTCAGGACGCGCGTTATTCGAGAGCAGGCCAGGGAGCCGGGTGAACGGGCGGTCGAAGACGCTGTGGCCGCTAGCGCTCGTCTTGGAGATCACGAATTTCTCGAGAGCCTGCGCGAGATCTTCGCCGGGGTCTTTGACGGCAGAAATGCCAGCATCCAGGATTCTATCGAGCTGCTTGAAGAAAACCCTGACGGCATCCCCTTCGTGCCGTCGATCTCAGCCTGGGAGGAAACCTATGGCTGGCTCTTTGAAGAGGACCTTGAAAGCCACANGGTNAACCGGGGGGAAGNCGAAACGGAGGACTCCCNCCATCACCATGNCGATCACTGCGNCGAGGACTGCCAGGAGTAGTGGTCCGANGGTCNGTGTGCGCCGGNAGCTCCGGAAAAAGAAAACCGCGGATCAGACGGCTCCCGACTCTTTCCTCGCAGCCTCCTTCGCCCGCCTCACCAGGCTCTTTCGATGAGCCTTTACAAGATGCTTGGCGAGGAGATGGTTGCCGGGGTATTCCCTCAGCATGTCCCACCTGAAGGTCCAGTCCCGCTCGGACTGGGCTGCGGCACCAATGCTCGAAATCGCCGTATTGGGCCATTTATCCTTCAGCTCCAGGCGAAGACGCCAGGCGGCTCCGGAATCAAGCCCACTCAGTGAATCCAGCACTTCCTTGGCATAGGGCTTGGAAGCCTCGCGCAGCTCCCAGGCCCTGGGATCGTCACTGCAGCCTATCGTCTTGATGATAATCTTCGGCGCCCTGCAGACATGCTCCTGGCGAAGCTCCCAGGCTCGATCCGATTTCAGCCCGCGCAGGCTGATCAAAACCCAGGGGAGGTATTCATCGGAAAGTCGGTCACGCAACTCCCAGGCCTCCTCGGTATCTATGCCCCCAAGGCTCTCGAGCAGTTCCCGCGCATACTTGTCCTTGTCCCTCTCCTTGCGAAGCTCCCAGGCTCGTTCGGTATCCATTCCTCTCACGCTCATCAACACCTCGGCAGCCGCCGTGTCTCCGACCTTGTCGCGGATTTCCCAGGCGTGCTCGGAATCGCTGCCGCGAACGGCCAGGGCAATCTGCCCGGGGACCACATCCGCCAGTTCGAGACGAAGCTGACAGGCCCGCGGGTTCTTTCCCATCCCGGAGAGGCTGCCGGCGACATAGACGGGAACCTCTCCCTTGAGCTCTTCGCGAAGGTCCATAGCCTCCTCGGAGCGCAGGCCGCCAAGACCCTTCGCCACCAGGCCCGGCTCGCGATCCTTGACCTTCTCACGCAAGGCGTAAGCCTCGGGAGTATCAAGGCCGGAGCTGAAGAGCGCCGTAAATCCCGGTGCATCTTCACTGAGCCTGTCGAGGTCTGAATAGAAGAGTTCGGTCAGGGCCGCTCTCCGCTCCTCCTCTCCCTCGCTATCGCAGAGCTCCAGCACGGCGGATGCAAACTCCCCAAGGGGTTTCTCCTCGGAGCTGAGCTCGGCCCAGCAGGGATCGGGTATCTCGGGATAGCCCTTCTGTACGAGCACCTCCCTGATTCGATTGATAATTCTCTGCAGCGACTCCTCGATGGTGGAATTCGCATTGTCGATCACCAGCCAGCGATCGGGATCTTCTTCCGCCAGCTTGAAGAAACCATCACGCATATCCTCGCGGAAACCGATTCCCATGAGTCCCTTGCGGCCAAAATCACCCGCCTTCTTATTGTCACGAACCTTCTGGATTTTCTTCCGCAGGCGCGAGGTGAGCGGATCGACATCACAATAAATAACCAGGTCAGGCCAGAGATCGCGAGCCGCGAGCTCGAGAACCTTGTCGACACCCTCCCTGGGCAGTCCACGGGCATGATGCGAGTGGGTGATGGCGCTGTAGAGGTAGCGATCGCAGAACACGAGATTCCCGGGCAGCAGCTTGGGACGAATGTATTCGTCAATCATCTGCGTATCCCTGGCGACATAGAGCAGGAACTCGGTGACATCGGACATACGCAGAAAACGCGGGTCCCTCGTCAGGTTACGAATCGCCTTGGATATTTCGGAACGAAACACCCCCTTGTCCCTGGCGTGATGTACGGGAATCCCGCTATCGATAAGGTATTGCGAGATACGATTGGAAAGGGTCGTCTTTCCACTCCCGTCAATCCCCTCGAAATCGATGAAGACAGGCTCCATTTCCGCTGGAGCGCCCTCCGCAGATTTATCTGAAGCAGTATCGGACATGGCTCAATTATCCACTGGACCGTCGATCCTGGCGGCGACGCCGGCCTCTCCATCCGCCGAAGAAAACCGCCGACCTTTTCGGCCCTTGTTTAATATGAAGTTGACGCTCGTAGTAAACTTGGAGAGCGACCTGGCNCTGAGAGGACATAGTATAACTTCAAGCCAGCCCGGATAAGAACCCGAAGACAATTTTCTACACTTAATTTCCGCGATCAATTTCGCTGCCCGCCCCACCGGCTCACCAAGACTCGAGGCAGCCAGGGAGGCCCGGTTTCCGTAGAGCTCGACGGGGGGAGAGTAGACTGTGATCAGGTCATCAAAGGTTACACGAAGGTCCTGCTCATCTCTCTGGTAGACCCTGCGTCGATAGTTGATCACCGAAACGGGGGTCACCTCTATCCTCGAGAGCTCCGCTCGCAAGGCGTCATAGGCCCTGTCGAAGCTCTTCCGCAGCACATCTCCCTTGCCGGTCTCTTCCGCCAGCTCCGGCCGGAGCTCCTCGCGAAGGTCTTCTCCCCGGAGGAAAGCCTGGAGATGTTCCTTGCCGATTCTCAGGCGCTGCTTGGAGACCATCCCATCGCGACGGCGCTTCAGCTCAATGAAGCAATAGGGAGACACCAGCTCCTTTTCGGAGCGGTCCTTGTAATAGTACTCCTTCACCCGGATCTTCAGGTTGTCGTCGTAGCTCCTGCTCGCCCGCTCGTAGAGCCTGAGCTCGGGGGTGTCGTAGTACACCGTCGTAATATGAGTGTAGGGATAGCCGGGGTTGAACTCATAGACCGGGAGACAACCCCGAATCTCGCCCTCGAGCACGGCCGTCTCCGCCGCGGTGAGCTCGTATTTCTGCTCGGATCGATGAATGAAATTCGGGCTGAGCCCGCGAAACTTTCCGTCAACGATCCGCCCGTTATCGCTTCTGCCCTGAAGCACGGAAGAACCCACTTTCGCTAAATTCTTTGCCCCGAAGTCCCTGCCGGCGAACTTATTCTCGCCGCCACTTCCACCAGCGAATAAAGACTGCCGTTCGAATTGCGTAAAGCCCTGAAGATCAAAGCATTACACGCAACCCGATGATAGAGGCGTGATCGTGGTGTGTCAACCATCGCTGAGCGGAGGAGGCTCTGTACGATCAGGACGGGGTTCCTGCTCAGAACGTCAGCAGCAGCTGGAGGAGCAGCTCNTCATTATCGACCTCGACCCCGCCGCCATCTTCAGAGTTCATGACGTATTCAAACTTCATGAAAATATCACCGGTCACCTCCACGATGGCACCCAGCGTCAGGGCCTGGCGATCCCAGGTACCCGGCAGGCCTGGATCCTTGAAGGACGTCCCTCCTGAGCCAGGGGCGTCCACATTGAGGACGCCGTAACGAACCAGGGGCTCGACACTGCGGAAATAGCGGTCGCCCAGCAGCTTACCGAAAGAAAAGCGATAAGAGGCCTGGGTATACCAGCCATCACGGTCCAGCTCGCCATCTTCGGCCGAGATGAACTGAAAGGCCAGCCGCAGGCCATCCTGCTTACGCAGGCTCNTCTTCCTGNGCGGGAAGATGTCTTCGGCNGCGAGGAANTAATCGAATCCAACNCCGTACCGGCTNGNTCCGTCAGACGTAGAATCTCCATAGCCGGACTCGACGGAATCGTCGGGAAGACGATTGGTCATCAGGTCGCCCGTCAGGAAAGCGATCGAGCCATCGCCAAGCTGATCNGTAAAGTAAAAGGCCGAGACGGCCACATCCCCCAGCCTCTCAAAGTCGCGTTCCCAGCCCAGGCCGATCCCCAGNTCACCGAAGGCGAGATCATCCTCGAGCTCACGGTCATCCTGGATGATGTCATTGAAGCGGGCCGCGTCAAAGGTTACCTCTTTATTGCCCAGCTGGTAGCCCTGGCCCAGAGAGAGGGACGCTCTGAAGGCTCCCCAATTATTGGAGAAGTCAAAGGGACCCCGCACATCAGCGGCGGAGCCTCCGTCCCCCCCGGCATCCTCCGCGAAGCCCTCTGTGAAAGCTCCCCCGCCTGAGGAGCCGCCGCCTGCACTGTTCTTTTCAAATCGCTCGACACCAGCGNCCGTTCCCCTCCTGTGTCCAAAGGTCAGCTGCCACACCGCGGCCAGTGATTCATCACGCCANAAGGCGTTGCCGATGAGTGGATAGGTCTTGGTCCTGCGAGCAGGACGAATAAACCGGTCATCCAGCCCGAGCTGGAACCTCGATCGCAGCCACCAATTGGGCTGGATATCGTGGCGAACAGCCATCTCCTTGAGAAGCGTNTCGCCATCGACCTGGAAATCAAGCTGCGACTGCACCTTGATCCAGCGGTTGAGCACGAANACGGGAGCTANCCGAAGACGCTGNAGCTCAAGGTGAGGATCCAGGTGTTCTGGAACGAAATTACTTCCCAGCTCATCGCTGAGGTGGTCGTCATTCTGCGAATCGAGAAAATTGAGCTCCACCTTCCCGCCCAGTCTCAGCTCCCCTCCTCCAAGGGTAACCAGGCTGTCGGCGGACTTGTCGTCCTTGAGCTTCTTGAGCTTCGCCTTGAGGTCATCGACCTCCTCGCTGAGCTTCTCGAGCTGCTCCTGGACACCGGCTTTTGGAGCGGCATCCTGGGAAAGAACCAGCCCCAGCGGCGCCAGGGCTATGGTAAAGANCAGCGTGGCGGCGANGCTCATTCTTCCGGCCAACCAGTTGTAAACAGGCTTCATNGCTATATTTCTCATAGGTTAGATATCGGCATCCGATGTCCTGTATCGTTCCAGTTATCCGTGGAACAGGGAAATACCGCACTCGGAGGGGCGATAACGCAGGACAGAGGTTCCGAAAAAACGACTTCTGAGCTCTGCCCCCTTGTCATCTCGTACATGGGAGGTCATCGGCAGTAGGATCTTCACCCTCCTCCGGATAGGGAGGAGGAGGTGGTGGACCGCCGGAGTTCAGAAAATTCATCAGGTAGATTCCATCGTTGATGAAGTTCACCTCCCCATCGTCATTCGCATCGTAGCGATCCATACAGGAGGGCGGATCTTCCTGGCTGATGCTCAGAATCAGCGTCCCATCGGTCATGTTCACCTCCCCGTTGGCATCCGCATCGCCGCGAATGAAGGTAACCGGATCCGCGCCGGCCCCAGGGGTGGGCGCCGCCAAAACGATAATATCTCCACCCCCATCGGGAAAACGCCCGAGGCTGGTTCCATCCGAACAGTCCGGATTGGGGAACTGAAAACCAAACACATCGAGCAGGCACGAACCGCGCTCCACCTTGTCGACAAGATAGATTCGNACCGGCGGCGCGGAGTCCCCCGGACGTTCGGGGTCAAACCCGCAGGTTGACCTGATCACGTCCGCCCCATTGGGGTCATCGCAGGGAGAGTTAGGATCGAGGCAGAAGAGCCTTCGGGTTACCCACTCGAGCTCGACGACCAGGTGAGCCGGCGCCTCGGCGCCCTCGAGCGGGGCCCCTCCATCGGTCAGCACGACCAGTGAGCCGCCAGCGGAGAGAATCGTCCCAGCCGGAATCGGAACAGCCCGGGGGTCGCTCGGATCAGCCGAGAGGAACATGCCTCCAAGCTCGATGTTCGCCCCCGAGTCATTGTAGAGCTCCAGCCAGGGCCGCGCCTCCCCGCCGCCGCCGGGCAGAGGATAGCTCCTGTTTGCCTCGTTGATGAAAATCGCCGGCAGCTCGGCCGTTCCGATCCCCAGGCTGAAGCAGCGGCCTTCCGCCTCGCAGGATGATACGACATTGCCGCAGGCATCCTGGAGCGAGACCGAATACTCGATCCGGGTAACGCCCGCCCCTCCGTTCAGAAGCAGGGGCTGGCTGACACGCACTGCGCTATAGCCCGGTGGCGCGGTGAAGGTCTCGCCGAGGAGAACCCTGCTGGAAGACCCCAGCGCCATGGCGCCGGTGATGTCGAATTCCGCGCCGGCGACCGCATCCTCCCCCATGGCCGCCACCAGGGCCTCATCGAGAAAAAAGATGGCTGCGAGGACAGGGAAAGATCCCGGCGCAACGCAGGGGTTAGGATCATCGCTGCCGGCCTCGGTATGAAAAGCCGAGTAGAAGAGCGGCTCGAGACCATTGTCGGCGCCCGGTGTCGGGCTGACCAGCATGCTCTCACCGATCGCTTCGCAGGGAACGCCGTAGGCCAGGTCTTCGGTGATCTCGCCCCCCTGGAAATCGGCGGGACAACTCCAGGAGATCCTGTCAACGACGCAATTACCCAGCTCATCAGGCCCCACCAGGTAGAGGGTGCTCGAGCAGGAGTCGAGCTCGAATCCATCGAGCCCGACCGTGGGAACGGGAAGCCCGCCGTCGGGAACCAGCCCCAGCGCCAGCAGGATGTAGCCGCCCCGGGCCACGGGAGCGATCCCATCCGGCAGCGCAAAAGCCCGTGCCCTGCCAACAGGATCTCCGGGCTCCGGCTCGACAGCCAGGTAATGACCAGAGAGATCGTAGAGCTCTGCCTCGGAGTCCTGCGGGAGATGAAGCTCGATGTAATTCGGCGACCTGTCAGCGGGAAAGCCGGCAAACCCGGGAAGCTCGATGCTCTCGTTGTCAGGCAGGATCTCGCTGAGCCTGAGAGGCACACCGGGGAACCCGCCGGAGAGATAGCTGAAGGAAATCTGCGGCGCGCCTTCGGGATCTTCCCGCGGCGCGTTCTCCTCATCAAAGAACACGCTGAGCCCCTGGCGCTGGTCGATAACCGTCAGGCTGAAGCCTACCAGTCCGGCGGGCAGCGGTGGGATGATGGCCGTCGCCTCCCAGAGCATCATGCCCGGCGGCGTGTCTTCCAGGCGGTCCTCGGCCGGCCGGATCATCAACCCCGAGCTCTCATCNAGGGTGCCCGAGGATCCATCTTCGTGAAGATAATTCAGCACGACGGTAAAGGCCGCCTCGCCCTGCGACTCTCTCGCGGCCGAGCTCGTCGCGTCGATCGCGACAAAGGTCACCACCTCCGCGGGCTCATCCACCCGCGGACACCGCCTCCCGGCAGCCGCCGAAGCTGAAACTCCCGGACGGACGGCCACCTCCTCGATAAAACGAGGAGGCTTATCGCAGGCAAGGCGATTGACGCAGGCGCCGAGATCATCGAACGCCGCAGGCGGCGAGGGACAATCGGTCACGCGCCCGGGGCTCAAGGCCTCGGGGGCGTATCGCTCCTGGAGCGTCTCGGCAGCAGGGAAGTCNTCAGCCGGAAACCTTGCCGCCGAAAGATCACGCAGGAAAAAATCATCATCGACCAGGTCCATCTCGGGATGGGCGGCCGCGTAGGCGCTGAAATCCAGTACCGCCCGGTCAATCACCGCATGAAAACCTCCCACAGCGGCGGTCAGGGCGAACTCATCCGCCCCGCTCCTGCGGTTCGGGTTCAGCGCGAAACGGGTTGAATAGAATTTCCGCGTCAGGTCAGGCACCAGGTTGCCGGTCTCATCCGGAACCAGCATCCTGTAAACCCGTCTCACATCTCCACCATCTCCATCGGCCAGGACCAGTCGACACTCTCCCGGCTGCATCAGCAGGTAGCCCGGGTCGGGCTCTCCATCGGTGTCACGGCCGAACATCCAGGTCGCGAGATTGTTGTCCCTCGCGGCATTCCGCCCGACCAGGCCGAACTCGGTGATGTCAATCGGCTCGGAGCCGTAATTGTGAACCTCGATCCAGTCCGGCGTCCGCACCGCCTGGTTGTCCTCGCAGGTCTCGCAGACAAACTTCAACGTATCGATATTCCGTGCCTGGTACTCGTTGATCACCAGGGTGACGCAGCCGCCTCCAAAGGAGAAGCAGCGGCACAGGCTCAGCTCCCCGAGCTCATCGGTTATTGTCAGGTTCCACAGGATGGTCTCCACCTCTCCCATCGCATCGGCCGAGGGGAGCAGGGCCTCGTAGGTCAGGACACGAACAGCCTGGTTACCGTAGCTCCCATCGACCGTCTCCTGGGGGCATTGGGGATTGGTGTCGCCCTGCCCGGGAACCAGGGTCCCCTGGCATTCAAGCTCGCCGCCCGGGATGGTGTCCACCGCGGCGGTGTTCACGGCCACCCCCGGCTCACCGAAGAGAGCCCGGCAGATTTCGGGGTTCTGATCAGCCGCATCACAACCCGGCCGTCCAATGAATTCCATGCGTACCTCCGGCAGAGGAATACCGGGATCGGTCAGGATGGTAAACCTCACACGAACCGGCTCATCCGAGGCACTGCAAAGACTCGGCTGGGGCTGGCCGCCGGCGGCGAAACGCGGCTGGAGAGCGCCGTGGGGATTGTTGCCGAACCCTGGAGTCGGAGCGAAGGAGGTAGCAATCGAATCGGCGCCATCGGGNAAACGTCCCACGCTGGAATCAGCGGAGAGATTTCGAACACCTACACGGTCAATCTGGCGGCCGTTGGCGAACAGGAAGATGGAATCCCTGGCGGCGTTGAGACCGAAATCGGCGTGCAGCGCGGTGAGAACAACCTCTACGCTCCCCTGCTCTTCCCTNGCGGCCTGGGCGGCAGCCAGGTCATTGCCTCCCACGAGCGTGACCAGCNCGAATCCNCCGGNCTCGANGGTCAGGTTCGGAGGAAACCGGTACTTGCCGGACCGCTCGATATTATCCGAGAGGGTGTACCCCTCCAGGCGCAGCGGCTTATCNTTGGGATTGTAGATTTCCACCCAGTCGAGAGGCAGACCGTTGGTCTCGAAGTCNGANAAAGACTCNTTTCGAGCCATCACCTCGTTGATCACCAGCCGAGGCAGGGGTATCGAAGACCGGTCACANCCAGGCAGCAGGGCNAGGATGATAAAGAACAGACCTATGTGTTTGCGCATTCGTNGANACCTCCAGACAGCGCCAGNNNGGCGCGTACCATCAAGCTTACCACGCTCCCGGAGATCTGTCCCCGTCGACAAGCCTCTATAAACCTATACTGGAAAACGACCTCTGACGTGTGAAANCGTCCCCTTGAGCCAGGTTGCTTTTACTCGGAACTTGGAGTCCAGAAGGACGAGATCAGCCCGCTTACCGGGAGCGATGGAGCCGAGCCGCCGCGAGGCTCCCACGGCGGCGGCGGGGTTCTGAGTGCAATAGCGAACGGCCTTCTCNAGCGGCTCCCCGACCTCTTTCACCTGGACCTTGAGAGCTCTCTCGAGNGTCAGGGCGCTGCCTGCAAGCGTACCGTTTTTCTGCCGAACAACACCGTCACGCAAAAAGACCTCGGCTCCGGCAAAACGATAGCGGCCATCCTTCAGGCCGCAGGGATGGGTCGAATCACTGACGAGGATAATCCTGTCTTCGCTCTTCAGCCTGTTGATAAGCCTGAGAGCCGGCGGNTGAACATGATGCCCATCGGAGATCACCTCGACCGCGACCCGCGGATCCTCCAGCAGGGCCGTGACGGCTCCCGGTGAGCGATGATGGATCCCGTTCATCGCGTTGAACAGGTGGGTGGCGTAGCGAATACCACCGGTGATAGATCCGCAGGTCTCCCCGTAATCGGCGTTGGAATGGCCGAAGGCCGGCACCACCTTGTTCTGCCGGCAGAAACGAATGAGTGCCGCCGCCCCTTTCAGCTCCGGAGCCAGGGTCATCGTACGCACCAGCCCATCCCCGGCGGCGAGGAGCTTGCGGAAATCTTTCACCGAGGGACTGCGGAAATAGCTCCGTGGGAGGGCGCCTGGGCGAGCCGGGCTCACAAACGGCCCCTCGAGGTGAATGCCGAAGGCAACCCCTCTCCCGCGCCCCTGCCGTATAAAGGAGCTGAGCTTTTCAATCACCTTCAAGGACCTCGCCCAACTGGTCGGGTAAACACTGACCAGCAGAGAGGTCACTCCATGGGCAAGGTAATGAGCCATGGAGCTCTCAAATTCTTCGGCCGAGGCCTCGACAAAATCAACCCCTCCGGCCCCGTGGGTATGGAGATCGACAAAACCGGGCGTGAGGGTGAATCCATCCAGCTTCAGCCTCGTGCAGCGGGTTCCCCTGGCCATCTTAGCCGCCTCGGAACCTACAGCGACGATCCGGCCGCCGTTGATAAGCACCCCGGGGCTTCCGAGATCCTCGCCGCCACTGAGCACTCGGGCTCCGCGAAGCAGCAGCGTTTCTTTTTCAGGTGAGGATTTGATTCCGGCCATGATTGGCGCAAGATAACCCAATACCGAGGGCCGCTGCCATCTGCATTTTTAATGTTGCGGACAGTGACGCTCCTATGCAGTCTAAAAGTTATTCCTGCGCGAAATGCGCATGCATACAAAACTC
>PAOC01000016.1 GCA_002708465.1 Planctomycetota bacterium | reverse complement strand
TGCGCGCCAAGAGGAGAGATTCCCCACAACCGGGCCTGCGGCATTTGAGAGAAGACGGTCGAGGTGGGCAATCCATCAAAGACAAACAACGCAACCAGGAGTAAGAAGATTCTGTTTTTCATAGTTCTCTTCGCCACAGACCGATGGCGCGGGCCGATAACAGCTGGGTTGNANTAGATCNCAGGGGCAATNTTGTAGCCNNGAAGACNNGAACGAAACGGANCGGCNCCCCGGTCAACCAGNNANCAGCCTCAATGATTAAAGAGGAACTCCTTGGTATTCAGGAGNGCCCAGATAATGTCCTCATAGGCCGCCTTTTTTTCACCCTTCCCCAGGTGGGCAAGCGCCAGGTTCACTTCTTCACTCTGAGGCTCCCGGGAATAGAACCAGAGGTAGAGCTCACGCAGTTTTTCCTGCTCGGTACGTTTATCGTCACGGCTCAGGAGCCCGGCCCGGCCATNCTTATTTGAAATTTTCCCGAGCACCTCCTTGGAGTTCAGNAGATGGAGGCTCTGGGCCAGGTTCGCATCGTTTGAGCGTTCGCATTCACAGGCGCTGTCGGCCATCGGCTTGCCAAAGACGGTCAGGAAGTAGTTCTTCTGGCCGGCATCGGGCAATTGAATGGCCNTGGTGTCGGAAGGAACACCGCCAAAGCCGCCCTGCGACTTGGTCACCTGGTTGAGCGCGTCATAGAGCACCTCGGCATTGAGCCGGCGCGGATAGAAACGGGAAAAATTCTGCTTGTCCCGGACATTGTGCTCGTTGGGAATAGAGCTCANCTGGTAGATCTTTGACTGACAGATCGTCCGTACAAGATTCTTGAGATCAAACTTGCTGTCGATAAACGATTTCGCCAGAGCCTCNAGAAGCTCNGGGTTGCAGGCCGGGTTCGTGACCCTCATGTCGTCCTCGGGATCCACCAGCCCCCTGCCGAAGAAATGCTTCCAGTATCGATTAACCAGGGCCTTGGCGAAAAACGGGTTGGCCGGATTCACCATCCAGTCGACAAGAGCCTGGCGAGGATCGGAATCGGGCGTAAGGTCAAGAGGCTTGCCGCCGAGACCGGCAGGAGAAAGAGTCTCCCCTGATCGGGGATTCTTGGCGCTGGCCTTGCCCCGGTTGTGGAAGACCCGATCTGCATCAGCAAGCCCGTCAGGGTTTTTCTTGCGGCCGACACGGCTGAAGAAGGCCTGGTAGCTATAGTAGTCCTTCTGGCTCCAGCGCTCGAACGGGTGGTGATGGCACCTCGCGCACTGGATCCGCATCCCGAGGAACAGCTGGGCGGAGTCTTCAACCTGCTGCTCGGTTTTGTTTACCGATCGGTACCAGACAACCCCGGGGTTGCTTCGCAGGTCACCGGATGCGGCAACGACATTCCTGACAATCTGGTCATAGGGAGCGTTCGTGTGAATCATCTCCCTCAGCCAGTCATGGAATGAGAAGGTACCCAGTTCATAGGTCGCCTTGCTCTTCTTGTTTCGCAGCAGGGCCGCCCATTTGTTGGTGAAATAATCAGCGTAGCTGCCGGACTCGAGCAATCTCTCGATAGCCCTGTCGCGGCGCGCCTCCGCGCCATCCCCTGCGAAGGCCTCAGCCTCCTCAGCTGTGGGCAGGCGGCCCGCGATATCGATGGTCACCCTCCTGATGAAGGTCTGGTCATCACAAGCCTCCGAGGGAGGCATGCCAAGAAGCTTGAGCTTATTAAAGACGGCTGTGTCGATGAAATTCCTAGGTTCGGGGAGATTTGCAACCTCCACGCCAAGAGGCACAGTGGACCTGAAGACGCCGACCTGCCCCTGGTAACGGATCATCACCGCGACATCTCCGCTGAGATCGTAAACCTGGACACGCCCCTTCAAGTCGACCTCCCCCATCTCCTTGTCGTTAACCTCGAAGGTGGCCATCGGGGTGACGTCTTCGTAGCTGCCATCGTTATAAAAAGCGATGACAGACAATTGCTGCATGGAGCCCTTGGGCATCTTTCGCTGAGGAGGAAAGACCTCGACTCGCTCTACACGGAGATCCGCGGCATTTCCATACGGCATCCCCTGCCTCATCCAGCGGTGGATAATCCTGTACTCATAGCTGTCTTCGCCAAATCGTTTCCCGCCGCCATGAGGTGAAATATTGAGCGCCTTGCGAAGAAGAAGACTCAACCCGGGAGCTGCCGGCGTGATCCTCCGCCCCCGGCCTTCCTTGACGAGGTATTCATGATCGTCAGTTGGATAAAACCCGAGCAAGCTGAGCCGGAAACCGTTCTGACCTCCGCTCTTACCGTGGCATCCGCCGCCATTACAGCCGTGCTTGGTGAAGATAGGGACCACCTGGTTGGGGAAATTGACCACCGGCTGATCCACATAGTTCTCGACCTTCAGCTTCTTTTCACCGACGACCGGCTTGTCCCCCTGNCCAGTTGCGGCAACCCGGACAACGACCTCTCCATTCGCCACAGGAGTGACGAAGCCTCGGCTGTCAATCTTGACCACCCCCTCCGGAATGCACTCGTAGGAAACGCTTGAGCTGATGTCCAGCGTCCACCCATCGGCCGTTTCTCCGGTAACCACGAGCTGCTTCCTGGCATCTGCGCCACGAAGGGAATCGTTTCCCGGCGGACCAACGGCCAGGGCCGTAAACTCATTTGCATCAACAGGTGAATCGGACCCGAGCAGGAGCCCGGCAAAAACAATTGCGAGTATGTATTTCATTTTCATAGCTGTAAACAAACCTGGATTGGGCTCCTCAGATCACTTCTTTCATTGGTTCATATTGACTGTCGACCAGGTAGTGCGGTCGACCATTGAGATCTTTCACGGTGGTAGTCTTTGGATTGATTCCCATGAGATGGTAGAGGGTCGCGTGAACCTCCTGGAAATGAACCGGCCGGTCCTTGGCATGCTCGCCCAGGCGGTTTGTCGAGCCGATCACCTGGCCNGTCCTCATTCCGCCGCAGGCCAGCAAGGCGCAGGACACCTTAGGCCAATGGTCACGCCCTCCCTTATCGTTAATCTTCGGGGTCCGGCCAAACTCCCCCCAGACGACAACGCTGACATCNTTGTCAAGCCCTCGCTGGTGGAGATCTTCGACCAGGGCGCTCACGCCCTGGTCGAGCATGGGCATGTCCTCGCGGCCTCTTTTGAAATTTCCTCCGTGCCAGTCCCAGCGGCTGAAAGCCAGGGTCACGCATCGGGCTCCAGCCTCAACGAGTCTCCGGGCCATCAGGAACTGTTCCATGAGACGCGGTCCGCCATCGGCGACATTCCCCGGAATCCCCTTTCCGTAGCGTTCACGAACCCGNGGGTTCTCCTGCTGGATGTCAAGAGCCCTGGCCAGCTTGCTGGAGGTCAAGATGCCGAAAGCCTGGCGGCTGAAAGAGTCCATCCCCTCCATGNNGCCACTCGAGTCGACTGAACGCCGCATTCGATCAAAGCTGGAAAGAAGCCCCCTTCGATCAGCAAGACGATCAAGGGAGATCCCATCCAGAACCATGTCAGACTTCCCTGGGCCGGAAGGCTTGAAGGGAGAATGTGACACCCCGAGAAAACCCGCCTGGCCGGCATCGGCCCAGGGCTTGTGCCCCATGTCCGGAGCCAGCCCGACGAAAGCCGGCATGGAAGGATNNACCAGGCCCTCGATNGCAGAGAGATTAGCTCCCATGCAAGGCCACCCNCCCTGGGGCTGGCNCTTGTCACTTCGCCCGGCCAGGCACTGGACAGAATCGTGCCCGCCGGAAGCTCCGACGATCGATCGGATGAAATTGAACTTGTCACTCATCCGGGCAATGCGTGGAAAATACTCGCAGATCTCGATCCCCGACACGTTTGTGGGAATCGGTTTGAATTCCCCGCGAATCTCCCTGGGGGCATCCATCTTGAGATCGAACATATCCTGATGAGGCGGACCGCCTGGCAGGAAAATCATGATGACCGCTTTGTGTGACCTGCCGGCTCCCGGAGAGGGATTCTTTCNGTTTTCCGACTCAGCCTGGAGGATCTGCGGTAAAGACAGTCCTCCCATCGCCAATCCCCCGATCGAGAGAAAGCTGCGTCGCGGAAGGCGGTCGCAAAAACCGCTATCCGATCGATCCCCGAAAATCGTCAGCATAAAGTTTGGTCTCCACAAAGAAAGCTGGGTGACGCTTTTGGGATTTCTACCGAACCGACTGCAGTATATACGCCCTTAAATAGGTTGTTAAGCCCATTCTTATCGGTAGTTAAGCTGATTTTCAGCTTTTGTACGCGCAGGCCCTGATTCCGGGCTCAAACCCTCATAAATTTCTATTCAGACAAGATTTATNGCCCAGCGGGATTTATCACCAAATATCATATTTCCNATGCTTCGNAGGAACCCGAGAAAACACAAAAAGAGCGCTCTNTTGACCTGCCGTNTTTGCGGACTCTGGGAGCAATTNTGCGTATGCGCTCTCCTGCCCCGAATCAAGAGCAAGGCCGGGCTGCTGCTCATACAACATTCATCGGAGNTGCTCAGNCAGAGCAACACAGGCCGTCTGGTAGAAAAAATGATCGANCCCTGTGAATTGATCTCGTGGGGGTCCAGGGAATTCCCCTATCGCGAGGAGGTCTTGAATNACCCATCCCGAAACTACCTCGTTCTCTANCCGCNAGCCCANAACAGNCTCCTGGTTCCCGCCGACATCCAGGGTCCGGCAGGGGAAGAAANCAGCCTGGTTCTTCTNGATGCAACCTGGGCCCAGGCAAAATCCATGTCCCGGCGCATACCCAACCTGCAGAAGCTCACCTTCGTCTCCCTGCCGCAATCAACCACTCCTGCCTGGCAGTTGAGGCGCTCTCCAGNCAGTGGCTTTTGCTGCACCCTCGAAGCAGCCATAAGAGCCATTGAGATCTTCGAGGGNGAGGCCCATGTCCGCCCCCTCGAAATGGCCCTCGAGCTTGTCATGGCGAGGGCCCTTCATATGCGGGGAAANCTCAACAAGCTACAGATGGAAAAAACTTGCGGGCCCATCATGGAGTTCCTCGGGTCACTTTAATTTCCCCAGGNGNNCCCATCCTTCCAATTTCATCNATGATCATGAAGTTGCGAGCTTGACAGGCTTGGCACAATCCATTCATTTATCCCTCGGCCTTCCGATGAACGGAAAGCGGTGACGAAATAAACCACCAGGGAGCGACCCTTGAGAGACTTCGAATACAAGGCGCCCGCGACGATCGATGAAGCCGTGACCCTGCTCGCTGAGCGGGGCTCCGAGGCCAGGGTCCTTGCCGGCGGAACAGACATTATAGTTCAGCTGCGCGAAGGCTTGAGAAAAGCAGGCCTGGTTGTTGACGTGAAGAAAATCCCCGAGCTCATGAGCCTGACCTGGCGCGACGATGGGGGCCTCGACATTGGGGGCGCCGTCCCGTGTCACGTCCTCTACAATGATGCAAAGGTCATCAACGCCTATCCGTCCATCACCGACTCCGCGAAAATCATTGGTGGCTGGCAGATCCAGGGCCGGGCAAGCATAGGCGGAAACCTTTGCAACTCCTCTCCCGCCGCTGACAGCATACCTGCGCTTATAGTAGAAAACGCGACCTGCAGGATCGCTGGGCCAGGAGGAGAAAGACACGTCCCCGTGCAGGAATTCTGCACAGCGCCCGGGACCAACGTGCTCACCGAAGGAGAGATCCTGGTTTCACTGGTCCTCCCCCCCACCGGAGACTCATCCGGATCGCGCTACATGAGATTCATACCTCGCAACGAGATGGACATCGCCGTCACCGGCGCAGGCGCCTGGCTTCGCCTTGGTGAAGGGGGTGAAACCGTAGAAGAGGCCCGCCTCGCCCTTTCTGCCGTGGCCCCGACACCTGTCGTTGCCGACGAGGCCCAGGCCTGGCTGCAGGGGAAGCCGGCCACCGAGGAATCCTTCACCGAGGCCGGCAATATCGCCCGCAAGGCGGCTGCCCCGATCAGCGACATGCGAGGTCCCGCCGACTACCGGACCCACCTTGTCGGTGTGCTGGTGAAGCGAGCTCTCAATGGCGCTCTTGGCNGNGCGCGCGGCGGNGACCGNAANCCNGTGATCCCTTCAGGAATAAACCTTTGCTGAAAACACCNAGCCNGAAATCAGGTTGGAGCTTTGACTAATGGGTAAAAAAATACACGTCAGCACGACNATTAANGGCGAAGCGGTGGAATTCCTCTGCGAAGCNCGCCAAAGCCTNCTTGAGNTNCTCAGGGANACTCTTACGCTCACCGGCGCCAAGGAGGGATGCAATAACGGCAATTGCGGAGCGTGTACAGTTTTAATGAACGGCGTNCCTGTNGACTCCTGCCTNGTCCTGGCCGTGGAGGCCGACGGCGCNGAGTTCGAAACGGTNGAGTCCATCGCCNNNGAGGANCACCTGCATCCGCTGCAGGAGTGCTTCCTTGAAGGCGCNGCNCTTCAATGCGGAATCTGCACCCCNGGATTCCTGGTCTCGGCGAAGGCTCTGCTNGATGGCCACCCTGAACCTACCGAAGAAGAGATTCGCTTCGAGCTTTCCGGCAACCTCTGCAGGTGCACCGGGTATGACAAGATTGTCCGCGCCGTCCAGGCCGCTTCCGAGCGAATGAAGGAGGTGAGCTGATGTCGGAAAATTTCAATCACGCCCAGATCATCAAAGACCCCGGGGACAATTACAAGATTCTCGGGACACGCCCTGTACGCCACGATGGCGTAGACAAGGTGACCGGCAGAGCTATCTATGGGAATGACGTCCAGCTCCAGGGGCTCGTAGAGGGCGCCATACTCAGGAGCCCTGAAGCTCACGCCCGGATCCTGTCCATCGACACATCCGAAGCTGAGGCCCATCCAGGGGTTCTCGCCGTAACCACCTCCGCGGATTTCCCGGACCTCGGGGACAAGATCGCCAACCTCGGCGAAGGGCCCGTCAACCTGGCCCACCTTGCAGCCAATTGCCTCGCAAAGGACAAGGTGCTCTATAAAGGTCACGCTGTGGCTGCGGTTGCGGCTCAGAACGTACACATCGCCAGGGAAGCCCTTGATTTGATCAAGGTCGAATACGAGCCGCTCCCGGTCGTGACCGAGGCCCTTGAAGCCATGCGGGATGGCGCGCCCCTGCTCCATGAAGGCCTGCTGACCAACCTGGTCCCCGGAGGAGAAAAGGCTGAAACTCCGAGCAACATCTCAGACCATCATCACTTCAAGCGCGGCGACACCGAGGCGGCCTTCGAAACCGCGCATATCGTTGTCGAAAGAGAATTCACGACCCAGACTGTCCACCAGGGCTATATCGAACCGCACGTCGCAACAGCCCATTGGAATCAGGACGGCCAGCTCACGGTCTGGGCTTCCACCCAGGGAGCCTTCAGCGCGCGTGAGCAGACCTCGGAGATACTCCAGATTCCGATCTCGAAGGTAAAGGTGATCCCCTGCGAAATCGGCGGAGGCTTCGGCGGAAAAATCCCGGTCTACCTGGAGCCTGTGGCCGCGGTGCTCAGCAGGAAATGCGGCCGCCCGGTCAAGATCCAGATGACCAGAGATGGCGTCTTTGAGGGGACCGGCCCCACCCCGGCCTCCTTTATGAGAATCAAGCTCGGTGTCGACGAAACCGGCAAGATGACAGCCGGCGAAGCCTGGCTCGTCTACGACACAGGAGCCTTCCCCGGCGGCGTAATTGGCCCGGGCGTCATGTGCGTATTCAGCTGCTACGACATCGAACACGCCAACATCGATGGCTATGACGTCTGTGTCAACAAGCCCTGGACCAAGGCCTACAGAGCTCCCGGCTCCACCCACGTCGCCTACGCGATCGAGTCCGTAGTTGACGAGCTTGCTGAAAAACTCGAGATGGACCCGATTGACCTGAGACTCCTGAATGCCGCCAGGGAGGGAACCAAGAGAGTCGATGGCCCCGTCTATCCCCGGATAGGCTTGATTGAGACGCTGGAAGCCGCCAAAAACCACGACCATTACAAAGCTCCCCTTGAAGGCCCTAACCGCGGCCGAGGAGTCGCCGCCGGCTTCTGGTTCAACATCGGGCTCAAATCCTCGGCTACGGCCCACGTCAACGCGGATGGGACCGTCACTCTCATAGAGGGGTCCACCGACATCGGAGGAACTCGCACCTCCATTTCGATGCAGCTTGCCGAGACCCTTGGCATTGCCGCGGAGGACATCAACCCCAAGGTCGCCGACACGGACAGCGTTGGCTACACCGACATCACGGGCGGCAGCAGGGTCACCTTCGCCACAGGACTTGCCGCCGTCGAGGTGGGAAAAGACATTATTTCCCAGATGAAGGAGAGAGGCGCCAAGCTCTGGGAATGCGAAGCCGCAGATGTGGAGTTCTCCGACGCGGTCTTCAGCCAGGGAGACAACTCTATCTCTTTCAAGGAGCTTTGCGCAAAGCTGGGCAGGACCGGAGGCCTGATCACCGCCAGGGCTTCTGTTGACCCGCAAGGATTCACCAACGGCTTTGGTGTTCACATTTGCGACCTGGAGGTGGATGTCGAAACCGGCAAGGTNCAGATNCTCCGCTACACNGCCCTNCAGGATGCGGGCAANGCGATCCATCCGAGCTATGTNGAAGGCCANATGCAGGGCGGNTCAGTCCAGGGNATCGGCTGGGCTCTCAACGAGGAATACCTCTTCGATGAAAAGGGTCACATGCTCAACCCCACCATGCTTGATTACCGAATGCCTACGGCCCTTGATGTCCCCATGATCGACACCGTGATCATCGAGGTCCCCAACCCGTCCC
Source organism: Planctomycetota bacterium (assembly GCA_002708465.1). The sequence continues at coordinate 5,164 of PAOC01000016.1, read as the reverse complement.
ATCCATTTGGAGTTCGCGGCGTTGGCGAGACCCCCATCGTGCCCCCTCCGGGAGCTATCGCCAACGCGGTAAAGANCGCNACAGGNATCCGAATGACGGAGCTTCCGATGTCTCCTCCGCGTGTTCATTCAGCGATAACGGGAGATGGCAACGGAACTTCCTGACAGGCCCGAGCGAGATCACGATGGCGATTGTACATGTGCCTCCGCAAATGCAGGAGCTGACCGGAGGGTTGACCGAGGTGGAAGCCGAAGGGGATTCCCTTCGNCGCCTGGTATCCAATCTCGACACAGCCTACCCTGGCTTCAAGGACCGCCTCATCAAAGATGATCTGGTCGCGCCGGGGCTCGCCATCTCCATAGACAACGTTGTCACCTCCAGGGGCATCTTTGCCGAAATCTTACAGGACAGCGTGATACACATCATTCCCGCCATCTCCGGCGGGCGCTGAGCGCTCTCCGCCTCTTTCCACCTGACTTCTGCCATGCCCTCCTATAAGCTCTTCTTCAGGTCTCCCTGCCTGAACGCGCCAGGAATCATGAACATCGAAAACCAAATTTTCAGGTCTTGCCTGTCCGCCCTGGTACTTCTCTCGACACTGGAGGGAGGCGTCTCGTCAGCACAGGACGCACCCGCGGCCATCGAGAGCCTCATCAGGCAGACCCGCCAGTCTGTGGCGGCGATCACATCCTCCGGCAGAGATGGGGGTACCTCCGGGGTTGGAAGCGGTTTCTTTGTCGGCTCCGAGGGTTACCTGGTAACCAACTTCCACGTGACCGGCGAGGGAAGGCCCTTCACCATCACTCTGCCCGGCGGAAAGAAACTGAAGCCCAGGGAGATCATCGCCGTTGACCGCGAAGCCGACCTCATCGTTGTCAAGGTAGAGGGCAAAGCTCCGGAGGGTCTCAAGCTGGGCGATTCAAGCATGATACGAACCGGCCAGGAGGTCCTTACCGTCGGAAACCCTCTTGGCCTGAACAATAGCGTCGCCAGGGGGGTTATCGCTGAAGAGCGGCAGCTCGAGGGNCGCGACATGATCCAGGTCGCCATGCCGATTGAACCCGGCAACAGCGGCAGCCCCCTTGTCGATGAGGGTGGCCGGGTCATCGGCATCATCGCGATCAAGTCCGCCCAGAGCCTCGGCTTTGCCATCCCCTCCAATACCCTGAAGCGCCTGCTGGCAAACCCGGACCCTATGGGCATCAAGCGCTGGCTGCGAATCGGCTCCCTCGACAAGCGGGTCTGGGAGGTGGCCACTCCCGGAGGCAGCTGGCGTCAACGAGCAGGCCGGCTCATCTCCAGCGGCACCGGAACCGGGTTCGGAGGCCGGATGGTCTGTCTCTCCACGGCCAAAGAGCCCGGGGAGACCTTCGAGGTCTCTGTTGACGTGAAGCTCGAAGACGAAGCCGGGGCTGCCGGACTCGTCTTCCACTCATCAGGCAGCGACAGGCATTACGGATTCTACCCAACCAACGGAGCCCTCCGGTTGACCCGATTCCTTGGGCCGACCCTGTTTGAATGGACGGTCCTGGCCACGGTGCCGTGCCCTGAATACCAGCCAGGAGAATGGAACAACATCAGGGTCAAGATCCAGGCCCATGAGATAACCTGCTCTGTAAACGGCACCGAGGTCATCAGCCTTGAGGACCAGAAGCTTGGCACCGGGCGGGCGGGACTCTGCAAGTTCAGGACCCCATCGGCTGAATTCCGACGGTTCAAGATAGGAAAGGAGCTCCCCTCTCCGGTCCTTGCGGCTGGTGATCGCGAAAAGGTCCGGAAGCTGGCCTCGGAAATTGACCCTCGCAGCCCCCCATCTCCCGAAATCGTTGAGAGCCTCGCGGGTTACGGCGCCCCAGTAATCAGGGAGCTGAAGGCGCGGTCCAGGGAGCTTGAAAAAGAGGCTTTTCGCATCAAGCACCTGTCCACCCTCGTACACCAAAGGCTGATTGAAAAATCACTTGCCCTGGTCCTCGGCAAACCAGATGACGACTTCAACCTGGTCCACGCAGCCCTGCTCCTCTCCAAGGCCGACAATCCGGACCTGGAAACCGAGCCATATCTCAGGCTCCTTGACCGCTTTGCCGAGGAGCTCAAAGACCGCCTGGACGGAGTCAGCGCCCCGGGAGAAAGACTCGAGGGCCTGATCAGCTATTTCAACTCCGACCTGGGTTTCCGCGGCAGCAGGATGGAATACTACAGCAAGGCCAACAGCTTCCTGAACGAGGTTATCGATGACCGCGAGGGCCTGCCGATCTCGCTTGCCGTTCTCTTTATTGAACTGGCGAGAAAGGCCAACATCGCGATCGAGGGGATTGGAGTTCCGCGCCATTTCATCGTCCGGCACAAGCCGCCTGGAGGGAAGGCCTCCCTGATCGACGTGTTTGACAAGTGCAAAATGATAACCCTNGAGGATGCCGCCAAGCTGAGCGGAGCCAGGCTCGCCTAGGCGGATCTTGTCGCAGGCAGCAAGCGGGATATCCTTGAACGAATGGTTCGAAACCTGATCAACGTCGCCACCCTCGAGCAGGATATCCAGGCTCTGATGCGGTACCTCGACCTCGCCCTGGTCATCCGCGCGAGCTCCGCCATCGACAGGTGGCAGAGGGCGGTTCTCCGGTCACGCACAGGACAGCCCGCCGGTGCGGCCAGCGATCTCGACTGGTTGATCGAAAACCATCCCGAAGGAATCGATCAGGGCAGTGTTGAATCCCTTCGCCGGCGGCTTCGAGCCCAGGGCTTTTAGTCCTCTTCCCCGGCCGATTCCAAGAGGACGCCCGGCGAAGAGTCCATCAGGAAGGAGATGAAATTCCTTGCTGTCGCCGTAAGCTCTCTGCCCTTCCTGACGACAATCCCCACAGGCCGCCGGAGATTGACTCCCTTGAGCCGGACCTCGGAGATGATCCCCCGCTCCACTTCACGGGCAACGCCAGGGGCGGGCAGAATACTCACGGCTGTTGAAATATCAAGCGCCTGCTTGATGGTCTCAATATTATCGAACTCGCTCAGGATGTTTACCTGGATCTCGTTTTCTCTGAAGAACCGGTCCACCTCCCGCCGTATCTTCAGGTCTTTTTCAAAGGCCACGAAATTAGCGCCCTCGAGGCGATGCGCGTCTATTTCTTTTGTTTTGGCCAGCTGATGACCTGATGGACAGGCCAGAACCATCTCCTCTTCCAGCCAGGGGATCACCTCCACATGCCGGCTACTTCGAGGATACGACATCACCCCGACCTCGGCTTCATCGTTGAGTATGGCCTCGTATACTTTGACTGGGTGGTAGTACTCAAGGCGAACGGTCGAGCCTGAGTTTTCCTGCATGTAGCTGCGAACGAAATCATCCAGTGTGTGAAGCCCAACGGAGTAGATGGAAACAACCCTGACCTGGCCCTCGGCCGAATTTCTCTTCCTCCTGATCTGGTCCAGGACTCCACGATATCCCTCAAGCAATTGCTGGCATCCCCTGTAGTAGAGCTCGCCATCTTCGGTGACCTGTAACGGCCGGTAGCTCCTGTCGAGAAGCTTCAAGCCAAGGACCTGCTCAAGGTTGGCTACCTGCTGACTGGCCGCGGATTGAGAAATCGACAGGCGCTCCGCACCTTTAGAGAAGCTGCGGCTCTTAACGACCTCACAGAACACTTCGATGGACTGGAGATTCAAGCTGGATGTTCGGTCACGTAAAATTTCTGACATGCTTTTAATAAGCTTACCTTATACAGTGCTTATATCTAATCCAATTGACTAATTCTTCCGCATATGGCAGTCTTGGTAACCCAATCGGGTTTCGAATCGCGTTCATACTTTTCAGGGGCAGACTCCATCCAGGCTGCTCCATTTTTTATCACTTGGCCTACCTAAACTATGGCATTTAAAGGCTTTCCAAAAAAGACTGGCCTCTACGACCCAGGCAACGAAAAAGACAGCTGCGGGGTCGGTTTCATAGCGGACATCAAAGGCAGGCGAAGCCATCAAATGCTTCTCGATGCCCGGGAGATGCTCGACCACATGAGCCATCGTGGAGCCTGCGGTTGTGAAGCCAACACCGGCGATGGCGCCGGCTTCCTGACCGCGCTACCGCATGAATTCCTGACCCGTGTCGCCCGGGAGGACCTGCAAAAGGACCTACCCGATCCAGGGAAATTTGCCGCAGGAAACGTCTTCCTGCCGAAGGATGAGGCTCTCAGGCAACAGTGCAAAGACGTCGTGGCTTCAATTATAGAATCCCAGGGGCAGGAGCTTATCGGCTGGCGTCGAGTACCCACCAGGCCGGAAGAAGCAGACATCGGCCCCGCCGCCCTGGCCAGCGAACCCGTGATTGAACAATTATTCGTAGCCGCCTCTGATGGACTGGAGGGGGACGGATTCGAGCGCCAGCTCTACGTCATTCGAAAACAATCCAGCCACCAGCTCCGCTCCATTGACCATGAGGACGCGAAGGATTTCTACATCTGCAGCCTCTCCACCAAGGTGATCATCTACAAGGGGCAGTTGATGAGCGAACAGGTGGTCCCTTACTTCCCCGACCTGGAAGAAGAAGACTACACCAGCCACCTGGCCATGGTCCATTCACGCTTCTCCACCAATACCTTCCCCTCCTGGGACAGGGCGCAGCCGAACCGATTCATGTCGCACAATGGAGAAATCAACACCCTGCGCGGCAACATGAACTGGATGGCAGCGCGAGAGGGCGTGATTGAATCCGGCCTCTTCAATGGAGACCTGGAAAAATGCTTCCCCGTTTGCGAGCCCGACTGCTCCGATTCCGGAACCTTCGACAACGTGCTCGAGTTCCTCCTGATGGCAGGAAGAACGCTGCCCGAGGCCGTCATGATGATGGTGCCCGAGGCCTGGCAGAACCATGAGTCTATGTACAAGTCGAAGCGGGATTTCTATGAATATCACTCAGCCCTGATGGAGCCGTGGGATGGCCCGGCGTCCATCGCCTTCACCGATGGACACTTCATCGGCGCGGTTCTCGACAGGAACGGCCTCCGCCCCAGCCGGTACTACGTAACCCACGATGACAAGGTCATCATGGCCTCCGAGGTTGGCGTACTGCAGGTAAAACCGGAAAACGTCAAGTTCAAGGGGCGGCTTCAGCCCGGCAGAATGTTCCTTGTAGATTTCGAACAGGGAAAAATCATCGACGACAATGAGCTGAAGCGCG
>PAOC01000015.1 GCA_002708465.1 Planctomycetota bacterium | reverse complement strand
AAAAAAAGAGCGCCAGCAAGCTGACGCCCTTCCGTAAGAAATGAAGCAAGTGTTAAGGAGAAATGGGGTATTGAACCTGCCTCCCTCGACCCTACAGAGCCAATTGGAGTTATCCATTGGCTCAAAAGGAGGCTTCCTCCCTAAACTCTCAGGCTCCTTCCTATCTCACACCTGACGGTGCAAATTCCGTTTTTTAATATGTTCCACGGGCCAGGCCCAACTGCATTCCTTCGAACGCAAGGTTACTTAAAGCAAGCCTCATTCCAATGGCTGCAGGAAAGTTATTATTTACGTAAGTTCTTTCGTTTAAAGACCCTGTGGCTTTTTCAGCCAGAAATCTGACTTGGCTCTAGACTTCTATAATGGCTAATATTTATCCACTATCAGTGCCAGCTGTCCTTGATTCTTATAACCACTGATTTCTAAGTGTTTTAGATATGTGGTCATCTTTTAGCTATATTGATCAAATGGCTAAATTTATACCGCTTTGTCTCCAAGTAGAACCACTAAATGATGAGCTTTTCTTCTTCATTCGAGCGCCGTTTCATAGATAATTCGGACCCTTGTGAGAGATTAAGAGAAGGTCGCCCCTTCATTCACCCAGTCCCTGGAGAATTAAATTGGCGAACATCAAAGGCAACGCGGTTATCGGTCAGTCCGGCGGCCCCACCTGCGTTATCAATGAAAGCCTGGTTGGCGCAGTCCTTGAATCTGCAAAGCATGAAGCGATCGGGCATATGTATGGAGCCCGCCACGGCCTTGAGGGCCTCCTTACAAACGATTTAATTGATCTTACGCAAGAGACTCCGGAGACACTCGAAAGAGTCGCCAGGACGCCCTCAGCCGCCCTCGGCTCTGTCAGGAAAAAAGCCAGCGAAGAAGACTGCAAAAAGCTGATCAATGTCTTCAAGAAAAATGACATTCGCTATTTCTTCTATATTGGCGGAAATGATACCGCGGAGACGGCCAACATTGTTGATCAGCTGGCTAGAGGGGAGGATTACGAGTTCAGGGTCTGTCATATTCCCAAGACCATCGACAACGACCTCCGCGAAACAGATCATTGCCCCGGCTACGGAAGCGCCGCCCGCTTTGTCGCCCTTGCCCTCATGGGCGACAACCTCGACAACACCGCACTCAAGGGAGTTAAGATCGATGTTATCATGGGCCGCCACGCAGGATTCCTGACAGGCGCGGCTGCTCTCGCCCGCCAGAATGAAACCGATGGCCCCCACCTGATCTACCTTCCCGAGGTAGCCTTTGATGAAAATAGATTTGCCGACGATGTAGCCGGCTGCCTTGACCGGCTCGGGCGTTGCGTTATCGCTGTTTCCGAGGGAATCACCAGAGAGGATGGCAGCCCGGTTTACACGAGTGGCGAAAAGGATTCCCATGGCAACGTCCAGCTGTCAGGCACTGGCGCGCTGGGCGACTACCTCTCCGGCATCGTCAAAGAAAAGATTCCTGCGGCATCCAGGGTTCGAGCTGACACCCTTGGCTATATGCAGCGCTGCTTCCCCAGTATCCGCTCAGAGGTCGATGCCTCGGAGGCGCGCGCGGCCGGAGCCTTTGCGGTTCGCTCCATGGTGGAGGGAGAGCTCTCCAGCGGCACGGTGTGCATCCGGCGAACCGAAACCGATGGCCACTACGATTCCGAAATGTTTATCACGGAACTCAACAAGGTGGCCAAACACACCAAGGAGATGCCGGCTGAATTCATCAGCGAATCGGGAAATGACGTAACCCAGGCATTCCTCGATTACGCCCGGCCCCTCGCGGACGATCTACCCGTAATTGGGCGGCTTGGAACCGGAAGCTGACCAGGGCAATGAGCGCACCCCAACACCGATGAAGGCAATTCAATGAGCTCTCTTCCACGAGGAATCTTCCCGCCACTTGTCACCCCCTTCAGGGATGAAATCTTCGACGGGGAGGCCTATGCCGCCAACATAGAATCGTTGAACGACACCCGCCTGGCGGGATACGTGGTCCTCGGGTCAAACGGAGAGAGCGTCTACCTGGATGAAGACGAGGCCGTCTGCGTAATTGAGACCGCCGCTGCAGCNAGAGCTNCTGAAAAGGCCCTGATCGTCGGCACNGGNCGGGAATCGACCCGGGCAACCATTGAAGCCACCAGCAGGGCCGCGGCAGCCGGAGCCGACGCGGCCNTCGTAGTCCCCCCCTCCTATTACAGAGGCGCCATGACTCCCGCTGTCCTCGAGGCCCATTACCTGGCGGTAGCCGAGGCGGCGAAGATCCCGATTCTTCTCTACCATGTCCCCAAGTTCTCACCCATCGTATTCCAGGCAGAGATGGTGCGTCGACTGAGCTCTCATCCAGGAATCATCGGAATGAAAGACACGTCGCAGGATCTTGTCTTTCTTACAAGCTGCCTTGCTGAGTGCCNGCAGGATTTCCTGATCTATGTTGGCACAGCCAACATCCTGCTGGCCGGCCTGACCCTCGGCGCAGCCGGAGGAGTTCTGGCTCTGGCCAATATAGCTCCGGAAGAATGCGTCGAGCTTTCTGACCTNTTCACCGAAGGAGACACCGCGGCTGCCAGAGCCCTCCAGCAGAGGCTCCTTCCGGTCAACCAGGCTCTCACCGCGGGCTATGGCATCCCAGGTCTTAAATACGCCCATGACCTGCTTGGCCTCGCCGGAGGCGAAACCAGGAGNCCCCTGCGGCCTCTCTGCGAAGAGGACAAGACGGCCCTGAAAGAAATTCTCCGGAACGGCCTCGGCCGACCCTGAATTAATCTCGCCCGGTCAACCTCGTGGCTGTCTCTACGGCACCATCTGATTCCCTGATGCGNTAGATCATCCCCGCGGCAAGATCCTTGAGAATCGACCTCTTGCCGGACGGCCAGCTGATCTCCAGGGAATCCAGCCGGGTTGACTTCCCAAGGCCGAAATGCGCCCTGGCATCCCTGGCCGAAAGATAGCCTCCCCCTCGCCCCACACGCCTGAGGATCTTCCTCTCCCCGACCATCCCAACAAGCATCGCCCCAATCCCTTCACGATTACTCTGGGTGCCCGCCAGCTCGACAAGAAGCGAATGGGCTTCACCTCGAGACTGGTTTTCCAGGANAACAGGCCGTCCATCCTGGACGGTTACGACAATATCGATGTCACCATCTCCATCAATGTCGCCCTGGGCGGCGCCGCGGTGCGCCCGGGCCTCCACGGCTCCCGGGCCGACCGAGGACGGGGCCAAACGGAAATCACCCTGGCCGTCATTCAGGTAAAAAAGGCANGGCTGCAGATAGCTCAGGGCGGAGTTAAGNTCCGCCGCATCGGGATGCACATGCCCATTGGCGATAAAAAGATCGTCATCTGAATCATTGTCAAGATCCGCGAAAAAGGTGCTCCACCCAAGTGAAATGAAAGACTCTCTTCCAAACCCTGAACCTACCGAGGCGTCGCGAAATTCGGCGTCGCCTACACAGCGATAGAGCGCGTTTTGTTCCTGGGAGTAATTAGTCACGAAGATGTCAGCTCGGCAATCACCATCAANATCGCCGATGGCGACCCCCATCCCTGCCTGCCCCTGGCCCTCAGCCCCGAGCGATGCGCCGGCGGAAAGCGCCTCGTCGACAAAGCCTTTACCCGCGACATTCATCCACAGAAAATTCTCCGTCGTGTCATTGGCGACGTAAATGTCAGGTCTCCCATCTCGATTGAAATCATCTACTGCAACGCCAAGGCCGTAACCTCCAGAGGCCACATCAAGCCCGGCTTCGTCCGAAACCAACCTGAAATGTCCATCTCCCTCGTTGTGGTAGAGCCTGTCGGATGCGGGCTCGTAAAAATCCGGGCCGCAGGCAACCCTGGCCGACCCCTCAATGCAGGGCTCCCCCGAATTTGGGAGATCAGCCAGGTCGAGCTCGACATAGCAGGCCACATAGAGATCGAGCCTCCCATCTAGGTCGTAATCGAGGAAGACGGCACTGGTGCTGAGGCCTGGGTGATCGACGCCGGCCCTGGANCTCACCTCAAAAAACTTCCCCTGCCTGTTTTCCCACAATCGATCAGGCCCCCAGCAGGAGAGAAACAGGTCCGGGTCTCCATCGTTATCGTAATCCCCTACAGCAACCCCGGTCCCCCAGCCATTGAATTCAATTCCCAGCTGGCTCGTGAGTTCCTGGAAAGTCCCTGCGGAATCCTGCCTGAAAAGAGCCACGCCCGGGCCCTGGACAATCCGGCCGTCTGCGAGAGTCCCGGCATTAGAAAAGAACAGGTCCAGCCTCCCGTCGCCGTCCGCATCGAACACCCCGACCCCGGTCCCGATATTCTCGACAATCACCAGCTTCTCGGGCCCTCCGGAAACCAGGATCNTGTTCAGCCCCCGCCCAATCGCTACATCGACGAAACGGATCCCTTCCGGGCCCGCTGCAGACTCCTGGCGGGANCAGGCCGCCAAACACCCGCAAAGGGTCAAAGCCGCCAGGCNCCGTCCGGGAATCAATATGGNCAAGTTACTTCCGGGCATGCTTCCGTATTAATTCTCTGAGCTCTGAAACAGCTGGTTGATTACCAGGCGACTGGGTGATCGCCTTTCGATAGTGAAGGGCCGACTGGGCATAGGCGCCTGCATTTCGCAGAGCCCTTGCAAGCAGCAACCTTCCCCGGACGGATCCCGGATCCATCACAAGAGCCTGCCAGGAGTGACTCACCGCCTGGTCAGTATCCCCTGTGAAAAGGTAAAATTCTCCCGCATCGAGCCACGCCGCCGCATCGCCTGGCTCTCGCCTGCATCTCTGAGATAACAGGTTTGCCTTCCGTGTACGGGTTTTCTCCACTTGCTGTAGATCTTTGAATTTTTTCATGGCCGCCGCCGCGCCCGCCTTATCCCCTTCCTGGCTCAGGCTCCTGGCGAGTGAGAATGCAGCCTCCAGGTAATCGCTATTTGCGGCAAGGGCGAGGCGAAACTGTTCGGCCGCCAGCNTTGGCTTACGAAGCAGCAGGAAGGATCTCCCGGCCAGGTAGCGAACCTCCGGGGTCGCATGGTTCNTACCCAGCGCAGCGAGGACCACCGAGGCCTCGGAGGCCCTGTCGAGAGCAAGCAATGATCTTGCGCGATAAATTTCACCGTAATAATCCAGGCTCCCCGTTTCTGCCAAAGCGGCAAGGAGCTCCTCTGCTTTCCTGTAATCGCCCCGTTCAAACGCAAGAACGGAAAGCCTGAAGGTCGCCCCGGGAAAATCTTCTTTCCCCGGCAACGAGGCCAGAACCTTTTCCGCCTCAGCGGTCTCGCCCCTGGAGGCGAGGACTTCCGCCAGGACATAGCTGCAACGAGAAGACTCCCTGGCCCTGGGAGCGAGCAGCTCGAGAGCTTCGCCAGCCCTCGTGAAAAGTCCCATTGAGAGATAACACTCAGCGAGAGCAAGAGCCGCTTCCTCGTACTCCCCCCCCGTTTTTCCGGCCTTGAGCGTCTTCTCAAGAGTCGAGATTGCGGCCTCGTAATCCCCGGCACGAATCAGGGCCTGGGTGCCCGCAGGGTCTCCCTGTCCGGCAAAGCTGAACAGGCCCGCCAGGGTCACGACTGCGAGCCTCATCTGCTCTCTACTCGCGGCATCGGAGACCGACTGGCCGCATTTTCCTCGGCCGCCTCGATGTACTTAAGCAATCGCTGCGACATCTCTTCCCGGAGCGGCCCGTCTTCATCTCCGAGAAAATGTATCGCCATCTCCTGCGCATCAACGGCCTCCTCATGCTTTCCAATAAGGTGAAAAGCCTGGGCCATCGAATCGTACATTCTTGGACTCTTTTCGGCGGACATGGCTGGTACCTTGAAATGTGAGGCTGGCTGTAGTGTTAATATACATCGAAACTCATCCGGTTTGACAACCCTGGACCTTTTTCGCNNCGGCAACAAGGTTTCNTCCTTCTTCTTTTCCTCTTNCCCGGCGCCCTGTAAACTGATCCTGTTATGAGCAANCAGCACAAACTCAGCGTANTGGCCGANCTGGTCAATGGAAGCCTTGACGGAGATCCCGATNACTCCATCNNCTCCCTGTCATCGATTNCCAGGGCGGGNCCCGGCGACCTCAGCTTCCTGGACNACCCCANGCTCGCGGCGGAGCTCGACACAACCGAAGCCGGCTGCGTGATTGTCTCCACNGAGCAGGAGACTCCCGNCGCCCTGAANGTCATTCGCGTNGATCANCCAGTCGTCGCCTGGGCTGTGNCCCTGGAGCTCNTCCATNAGAGGAAACGAATATTCGAGACTGTGTCCAGCGCCGCCTTTATNGGNGAAGGGGCGACAACGGGGGAAGGCGTCGGGGTCGGNCCGGGAGCATGGATCGGAGATGGCGCCAGCATCGGCGCCCGCACCGAAATTTTCCCTGGAGCGACNATTGGNCCCGGCTCATCNATTGGCGAGGACTGCATTATCTATCCCGGAGTCCATNTCTACCATGATTGCTCCATNGCCAACCGTGTCATCGTTCACAGCGGAGCGGTNATTGGCNCNGATGGATACGGCTTTGCCCAGGAGAATACCGGAGATCCCGCTGANCCAGTCGTTCACCGGAAGATCCAGCAGGTAGGNGCTGTCGTCATTGAAGATGATGTGGAAATCGGGGCGAATACAACCATCGATCGGGCAGCCCTGGACTCTACCGTTATCGGCAAGGGCACCAAGATCGATAACCAGGTGGTCATCGGGCATAACGTCACCACCGGTCGACACTGTCTCCTCATCTCCCAGGTAGGAATCGCTGGAAGCTCAACCCTTGGCAACTACGTCACCNTGGCGGGGCANAGCGGCGTGAACGGCCATACNACCATCGGCGANGGGGTCATTGTCGGCGGCAAGAGCGGGGTCATGCAGGACATTGAGGGCGGCGAGGGGCGAGTCTATCTCGGCATTCCCGCCCGCCCCGCNCTCACCACCAAGAAAATCTATGCCCTGATTGACAGGCTCCCTGAATACTCGAAAAAGATAAGAAACCTCGAGAAGCGAATCGTTGAGCTCGAGGGCGNCCAGGACGAAGCNACCTGATCAGGCNATCCCCTCCAGGATAGTGTCAAGCCGCGGGGCGAGGNCACGCCAGTGATATCGCNCCNCGACCTCCCGCATCTCTTCAGCCATNCCTTCAGGCCGCTCACGAAGGAACCCCTCCAGCATCTCTCTCAGCTCACCGAAGTCGCGATAGAGACAGCTGGAATGGAATTTTTCAGGAAGGATCTCGGGATAGCTCAAATCCCTTGGCAGCACCGGGATGCAGCCGAGATAAAGGGCCTCNACAATCGATATGCCGAAAAACTCGTGGGCGGCCGTTGACACGACAATGCTGGAGCTCGCCACGGCTGAATAATACTCCTCCTTGTTTTCNAAGAANCCAAGATGCAGCAGCCGCNCCCCNAGAAGGGATCCGGATCTCTTTGAANGCCGGNCAGGCNNCNTCNAAAGACTCCCCGCAGATAACCACACCAAAATCAACTTCAGCATCGACAAGACCCCCGAGGGCCTCAACGAAAACCTCCGGCCTCTTGTCATATTCCCATCTGTGATTCCAGAGTATCACGGGCGGCCCGGTTTCCTTTCCGGCAGACGCGTCCCTGGCCAGATCATGACCAGCGAANTCAATCCCCACGGGAAACACCTCGGANTTGCCATGNACCCTGTCTGCAAGATCNAGCGGAACCCCGTCAGACATCAGGGAAAGCGCCTCCCTGGTTGAGTCAAGAAACTGACTCCGGTGAAATTCCGAGTTGAATAAAACCCTGTCGGCCGCAAGNCAGGAGCTGAGGTTNATCCACCCGTAATCGTGATCCCCCTTGGCGTATTTACTCAGAGGGTAGCTGGCCTGATTTTCATGGAAATACAGAACGGCGGNAATNTCTCGAAANGGCTTCGGACAGATCGCCTTCCAGTCGGCAAGNTTGAGGAAATCCGTGGCGAAGATGACGTCAGGGCAATCTTCCGGGGCCATCCTGGCTGCGAGATCCGCGAAATGATACGCAGAGCCCCTCATTCGCCACTTCCACTTCCTTCCCGGGAGAGACCAGATCTTCACGCTGTGCCGGGAGTATTTCGAAAAACCCTCCAGAAAGACGCTGTGGGAAATATTGTAGTAAGGTTCAAGGGCGAGTATTTTCAGTGTTTCAGACATATTGATCACCTGGCCTCACAGGATGTTGTCGTGGCCGGAATTTTGGCCCATGATATATCCAGAATCATGACTGACTCCAATAAAACGCCCAAGAGTCCGGAGGAGCTCCAGAAAGAGATCCAGGACTTCATCAAAGATAAGTTCGGCGGAGATGTCGTCACCTTTCCCGTCGGCCCGGACGCCATGGAAAATCCTTCCCAGGCTGAGAACCAGGAAGAGGTTCTCGAGATCCCCGAGGCCGTCCTCGACTTTGACATGACCCCCACCCAGGTAAAGGCCTATCTCGATCGATTCGTAATCGGCCAGGACGAAGCGAAGAGGACCCTCTCCGTGGCAGTCTGCGATCATTACAATCACGTAAAGAGGGTTCTTGGCGGTCGAGACGAAGACCCGGGAGGCTCCATTGAAAAGACCGCCTCCGCCCGCGGGCCTGTATCGGATTACGTAAAACAGAACGTCATCCTTCTCGGCCCCACGGGAGTCGGGAAAACCTACCTCATCAGAATCCTGGCCCAGCTCATCGGCGTGCCATTCGTCAAGGCCGATGTCACCAAGTTCTCCGAGACGGGCTATGTTGGAGGAGATGTGGATGACCTTGTCAGGGAGCTCGTACGCTCAGCCGATGGGAATGCCACCGTCGCCTCACACGGGATCGTTTTCCTCGACGAGATCGACAAGATCGCTGGCGCCCAGAATCCGCAGGGACGAGACCCAAGCGGCAAGGGTGTCCAGGTCGGCCTCCTCAAGTTGATGGAAGAGACCGAGGTAAACCTTAAAAACCCCATGGACATCACTGCTCACCTGCAGGGGATGATGCAAGGGGGCGGCCCGCAGGGGCCGAGCACGATCAACACACGCCACATTCTCTTCGTGGTCAGCGGCGCGTTCTCGGGCATCGATGAGGTCATCGAGAAGAGGCTCAGTGAGCACAACATCGGCTTCGGGGCCTCNACCCAGAAGNCCGAAGNGGNCGAAGAAAGCTCNATCCTCCAGAGTGTGAACACCCGNGANTTTGTCGAGTACGGCTTTGAGCCCGAGTTCATTGGCCGGCTTCCCGTCAGGGTCGCCCTCGATGAACTTACCGACAACGACCTCTACAGGATCCTTCTGACCTCGGAGGGGTCCATCCTCAAGCAATATCGCCAGAGCTTCGANGACTANGGCATCGATATNGCGTTTGAGGACTCAGCCCTCCAGGCGGTGGCGAGAAAAGCGGCCGACGAGAAGACCGGCGCCCGCGGCCTGATGAGCGTCCTCGAATCCTGCCTGAGAAATTTCAAGTTCAACCTCCCGGGNACCCGCATCGACAAGCTGGCCATGACCGCGCACCTGGTAGAAGACCCAGGACGGGTACTCGAGGAGGTTCTCGAAGATCCCGCGGCAGCCGCCACCAGCTACTACATCTACGTCGCCCGGGAATTCGAGGCGGAGTTTGCCAGGCGCCATGGAGTCATGTTGTCGCTTGACGACAACGCTGTCCAGATGGCCGCCGGTAAATCCACGGAACAGAGCCTCTCCGTTAAGGACTACCTCTGGAGCGTGTTCAGCGACCACGCCGACTTCCTTCAGAAGATCTGTGAGAAAACAGGGAAGTTCGAGCTGCCTGTCACTGAACAAATCCTCGCCAGCCCCGGAAGCGGAGCTGAATCCTGGCTCGACAATTAGGCGCGGANGAGGGCGCCCTCCCCCTGCTCAGACACACCGAGTNTTCCATTTCCCCCGGCGGAACCAGAGTATCAGCAACACGCCCTTGATCGCTGCGGTCGAGGCGATGATCCACCAGACACCCGAGACCTCGGCTTTTTCCCCCAGGGTGATCCAGGCTGCAAGCGGNACCCGGGTGGCGGTGATCGAGGCGCTCAGGAGCATCGGAGAGAGGGTGAGCCCAGCCCCGCTGAAGGCTCCCCCGAGAACAAGATCACAGGACTGGAAGACAAGGCTCCATGAGGTNATCTTGAAATACANGGCCGCCTCCCGCACCACCTGCTCATGNTCTGCAGCCTTGCTGTCNANGAACCAGGCGGCGACATGNTCTCCGAAAAAAAACAGGGTTCCNCCCCAGATCAAGCTGAGAACCGCGCATTGAAAAACTGCGCGCCAGGCGANTTTTTCAGCAAGGTCTGTTCGGCCATCCCCCATANACCGTGCGACAAGGCTGGATGCCGCCGCGGAATAGCCGGTATAGAAAACCCACGCAAGCCCCTCGCCTCGATGCCCAATAGACAAGGCCGCAACGGAGGTAGGGCCGCCTGTGGCGGAAACGATCCGGGCAAGGAGGAGATAGACCAGAGAGAAAAAGATTCCTGCCATAGCTACAGGTTGGCCTATTCGGACCAGCCGCCGCAGCACCGCAAAGTCAAGGCCGAGCCTTCCCGGCCTTGAAAGGAGGGTGTCCTCCCGGAGCCGAAGCTCCTCGTCTGAAGGCCTGGCCGGCGCGAGCATCCCTCGCTTCTGAAGAACCCACAACATGAGAAGCGTGCTTGCCCCGGAACAGATCACGGTCGCCCAGGCCGCGCCTCCGACCCCCATCGCCGGAAGCGGACCCAGGCCGAATATAAACACGGGNTCGAGAACNGCATTCAAGGCCAGCCCGACGAGGCCCATCAGGAANGGAGTGCGAGTGTCTCCATGGCCGCGAAAGATCCCGGTGGCCGCATAACCCAGAAGGACAGGAAGCCCCGCGCCCCAATAAACCCTGACATAAGGCGTNCCCACCCCCAGGAGCTCATCATTGGCCCCAGCCAGCTGNAAAAACAATGGGGCAAGAAAATAACCTGCCGCGGAACAAAGCCCAGCCAGCCAGATGGCGCCCCGAAGTCCCTGGCTTCCGGTATAGCAGGCGCCAGCGAACCGGCCGGCNCCGCAATAACGGCCGACGACAGCTGTCAGGCCGACAATTAATAACGACCCCAGTGACCCGTAAATCCAGACCGTAAAGCTGGCAATCCCAAGAGCCGCGACGCCAAGAGCCCCATCTGAACTCCAGCCTATCCAGACGGTGTCGACCCAGGTGTGAGCTAGCGCGGTCAGGCCCGCGCCGGCGGCTGGAAGGGCAAGGGACAGAATCTCGTTGTCGGCCAGATTGCTTTTCTGCTCAGTCTTCACGGGGTAGACTCTATCCCTGATGAATCAAGACATCGAATTGAAAGATATCAGGGAGCTGCCCCGCTACCACGGTGAGACCATCACCGATGAGTACCTGGACATCATGGGCCACATGAACGTCCAGTGGTACGTAGCTCTTTTCTCCAGGGCTGTCACCGGGCTGTTCAACGAGCTCGGCCTTACCGAGGAATATTTCACCCCTGGAAAATCAGGCACCTTCGCCCTCCGCCAGTACATCAACTACCTTGCAGAGGTAAGACCGGGCGAGACCATCTCCATCCACTCCCGCCTGCTGGGAAGGTCTGAAAAGAAAATTCACCTGGTCCACTTTATGGTCAACGAAACTCGCCAGGTTCTATCCTCCACCCTGGAAACTCTCATTTCGCACGCGGACCTCAAGCTGAGAAAAACCTCCCCCTTCCCGGNCGAAATCGCCGCCAGGATCGACCCCCTGGNCGCCCTCTCAGACAGCCTCGAGTGGGAGGCTCCACTCAGCGGGACGATGCGAGCATGAGGCGCCGTTCAGGCCCGGCTCGTCATGTGGTTCAGAATGATACCGGCGGCCACCGATACGTTCAGGGAGTCAGCGCCGCTGGCCATGGGTATGCAGGCGAGCTCGTGGCAAATGTCCGTTAGCTCCTCCGCCAGGCCGGCCTCCTCGTTCCCGAGAACCACGCACCAGCCATCGGCCGGAACGATTCCGGATAGCGGCGAC
>PAOC01000014.1 GCA_002708465.1 Planctomycetota bacterium | reverse complement strand
AACATGATGATCGTGCCAATGTAGAGAAGGCCCATAAATGGATTCAAATAGGCCGTCAGGGAGACCAGGTCATCAGGGTCCCTATGGGAATAATAGATGTAAACGTCCTGGAGCAGCGTCCGGTGTATGCTGACCTCGTTGATCCACTGGTCCTGCCTGGGGTAGAACCTTCTCTCAGGGTCAAGGCGGGAGACCAGGGCGGCATCCGGAGGCAATGATTTCAAATTTTCCAGGCCAGCCAGCGGAGAGGCCTTTGCCGGCTGGGCCTCCTGGGCGTGGGCGACGCCGGGGTTGCTTTCCGGGGCGTAATAAATTCGAAAGGCCACCTGGTCAAGGAGGTATGGAAGCCCCTCTTCAAAATCTTCGACGCGGTGAGTCTTAGCCTGCACCTTCGAGTAGGCGTCCGCGATTTCTGCATAAGGGCGGTTTGCCTCAAACGGGTGGATCAGGTAGTCCCCGATCCGGGCATACTCACCAATCTGGACCGAGAGCTTCTCTTCTGTGATCTTGAACATTGAGCTGATAACAATGCCGATTACCAGGACAGACATCCCAATATGGACCATGTAGCCTCCGTAGCGCCTGTTGTCGCGGAGTAGCAGCGCGAGGGCCGCACTGAGAAGACCCTGCCTCCGCAGCCGGCTCTTGGCTCGAATATTCCTGACGAGCTCCATGCCGATGGTCGTCATGATCAGGAAGGCGAAAAATAGAAAGTAGCCTGTGGGATAAATCCCGCTGGAATGGAAAAGCCCCTCGGCCTCTTTTCCATTGAGCGCATCGCTGAGAGGCTTGAAGTTGAAGACTTTCTCGATGCTCATCGTGTCAGGCCGCAACAGGCCGATGATCAAATAGGCCCCCGCGGTAAGAAGGAGTGCGAACACGCTTGGAATTAAAAAGTTCTTCCGCAGACTTCGCTGGCTGCTCTTGACCCAGCCGAGCCCAGGCCCGATGGCCGTCAGCAGGACCAGGAGCGCGAGGAGTGGCGACATATAGAGATTGAAGTCCTGCGGCTCAAAGGTCCAGGTCTCGGCAAAGTAGGCCGAGCTGAGGTTCGGAAGCCAGCTCAGCGCCCAGATGGAGACAGCGAGAACGACAAGGACGAGATTGTTGAAGAAGAAGGCGGCCTCTCTCGATAGCAGGGAGTCTAGCTGCTGGTTTCCTTTCAGGTCGCGGAAGCGATAGAAAAGGAGAAAGAGGCCTGAGCCAATAATCCCCCACTTAAAGAAGCGGAACCAAGTTCCGATGGCCACGTTTTCTCCAAATGAATGAACGGAGGAGATCTCACCGCTCCGGGTCATGTAGGTCGCCTCGATCGTCAGGAAAAACGCGAAGATCAACAGGAACACATTCCATCTCTTCAGCATGTCCCTTCTCTCCTGGATCATGATCGAGTGCAGGAAGGCCGTGGCTGCGCACCAGGGGAGGAATGAAGCGTTCTCCACCGGGTCCCAGGCCCAGTAGCCGCCCCAGCCCAATTGGCGATAGGCCCAGAGACCGCCAAGGATGATTCCACAGGTCAGAAACAACCAGGCCGCCATGGTCCACCTTCTGGTGACCCGGACCCAGTAAGGCCCCAGCTCACCGGAGATCAGCGCCGCCATCCCGAAAGAAAACGGGACGGCGAAGATAACCATGCCAAGGTAGAGACAGGGTGGATGGATGACGAACCAGTAATTGACCAGCTGGGGATTGAGCCCTTTCCCGTTGAGCAGGTTGCCCTCATGGTCCATTGGAATGTTGTAGGCCGAGGCAAGGTGGATCGCCTGCCGGGGCTCCATCGCATTGAATGGGTTTTCCCTGATGGCCAGGGCGACAAAGAATCCGATGATGACGCAGAGCACAAGATAGACATAGGGCTCCATGCGCCGGCCGCTTGGGTGGAGAGAGCTCCAGCGATGCTGGAGCGCGGCCAGGGCGCTGACCCCTGCAAGAATCAGGGTCCAGAACAAGAGGGATCCATCCAGTCCGGCCCAGAGTCCGGCGAATTTGAAAAAGAAAGGGAGATCCTTGTCGGAGTAGCCCCATATGTATTCATTGTTGTAACAGCCGGTGATAAACCCCCAGACAAGCGTGCCGGCGGCAGCGAATATAAGGATAAAGTTGACGTAGAATCCGGCCCTCGCGCTCTTAATGTACCGGCGATCACGGGCCAGGATCCCCACCAGGCAAAGACTTGCTATGACAGCCAGCAGGACGGCCGTCACCCAGAGCAAGGAGTAACCGAGATTCAATACGTCCATCAGATGGGGTCCATCTACCCTTTCGATTCTTGAGGCGGCGTCAGCGAACCGAGCTGCGAAGGGCTACTGTTCTATTCTTACGATGTCCAGGCAAAGAAGCGTCGCCGGGCGCAGGCTTATAGGGGACAGCTTGGTCTTCGACTTTCCGTTGCTGGTCAATCTTTTTTAATTCTTCCTTCGGGTCGTAACGACTCGGGCAATTCGTGCTGACCTGGTAGGCCTTGAAGGATCGAGTCTGCGGGTCGAAGGTGCCTTTTATGCTTGCCCCTANTCCCGACCCGGAAATTTTCAGGGGGATTTCGGCTGCTCTCGACANGNATGATCTCCGTAGGCTGCTGCTCGGTGGCGTACTTGAAGACCAGGTTCGGGGACAGGGATTCTATCGCGACAATCTGCCCGTTATCGACAACGATGGTTTCTCCAGGCTTCATTCCGGAACCAGGATCAAATAAATCTTTCACCTCGAACCTACGAATGCCGCTGGAAAGGANCCCCACGGTTACGAGCGTAACCGCCGAGAGGATAAAGATGGCTCCAACAACAAAAAGTCGCATTGATCCGCCCCGCTCACTACATCCGANAGGAAACCAAGAAATGTCTAACTTACAGTATCCACCAGAAGCGGAGTATATAGGATGCTTTTCTTTACGGCAATAGTGCCGGGGGTTTACGTGCCGGCGATCGCAGGCTAACCTCATTGTTTACTGACGAATATCGAGAGACGAGCCCTTTTTGCATGCAGTTTGACCTGATAGTCTTTGACCTGGACGGGACGCTTGTGGAGACGAGGGAAGACCTTGCGCGGAGCGTCAACTGCGCCCTTGAAGCTGAAGGGCTCCCCATCCATCCCATGGAAACCGTCGTCCGATTTGTCGGCGATGGAGCCTTGAAGCTCGTGCAGCGTTCTGTCGGGGTGGGCTTTCCAGACGAGACCTGCCAGAAGGTCCTCGCCAGCTTTCTTGAACATTATCTGGACCACTGCACCGACCATGCTGAGTGCTATCCCGGGGTGCTTGAGGTCTTGCCGATGCTTGCTCCGGCCCGCCTCTGCGTCCTCACCAACAAGCCCATCGCGCCGACGAGAAAGATTCTGGATAAGCTGGCCCTGGGTTCTTATTTCGAAGATGTGATTGGAGGAGATGGCGATCTTGGCAGAAAGCCGGATCCCGCGGCACTCCTCAGCCTCATTGCAAAATCAAAGACCATCCCGGAGCGAACCCTCCTTGTTGGCGACACCAGCGTGGATGTCCTTACGGCTCGCAACTGCGGGTGTCAAGTGGCAGGGGTCCAGTTCGGATTCCGGCCTGGGGACTTTATAAATTACCCGCCTGATTACCTGCTCAGCTCATTTCTGGACCTTCCCGGGGTCTTGTAGGCGCGCTCGCTGCCTCCAGGCNGNGGTGNATCCGCAAAATTAAAATGCAATAGTCACCGAGGGGCAGGATCGTTAGAATACCGGCNACTGGNGATGGCATCAGTGCGAAGGCAAGGCACTCGGAGAGATTTCACAATGGCNACGGTAGAACCCAAGAGGCGCAAAAAAAAGCCCAANGTGCTCGCGCATATTACTGAATCCTGCACTGGGTGCGCAGGCGCGCCAGTTTGCCAGACCTACTGCCCCGTNGATGAATGCATGATCCTTGTTCAAAATCCCGGCGCGCCGGCCTTTGGCGTTATCGAGGTCGACCCCCTNAAGTGTATTGGCTGTCGCAAATGCACAACCAAGGGACCCGCGGGGACGTTTCTTGATGGTTGTCCCTGGGATGCGATCGCAATGGTCGACACCCCGGATTATGAAACCAGCCACGGAGAGCTTCCCTATTAGGTTTCCGACCCGCGGTCGGGCCGTTTATGCCGCCATGCTTGCCCAAGGGCATTACCGGTGTAAGGATACAGTTAGTGTCCGTATGTGAAAAATCCCGTCAATGGAGCCAGGAACCGTAAAAGGCCGTATTTGGGCCGCCGGACCTGCGCTGGTATAATTGCTTTAGACGCTACCAGGTGGTATCTTTCTTTGATTGTCCCCCGCCTCCGGGCTANCTGTGCCGGGTCNCCCTCTGTGCCTCCCGGCCNGGGGCTCCGGTCGGCTTGAATGGGTCTGCGGGTGGAGAAAGTTGCCTTTGAATCGATCAGAANATTTCCTGGTCGATACGGTTTCCTTTAAGGACTTATCTTCGTGAATACCGCAAAAGANATATTTCAGCGAGCCGAGCAGGCCGCCCGAAAAGGGAACCTCGAGTATTCCATCGAGCTCTACCTGCAGGGACTTACCGTAAACCCCAAGGCCTCTGACGAACGCCAGATGCTGCATCGGATCGAAGCTCAGNTGGTTGAAAGCAATGGCGGCAACCCTGCTGGCGGAGTTGGCGCCAAGCTTAAATCAGCCGGCAAACTCGCCAATCTAAAGAAGCTCAAGGTCCAGAAGAAGTGGGATGAGGCTATCCTGGAAATTGAGAACGTTCTCAAGATTCAGCCTCACAATACCCAACTCCTTTTCGACCTCGCCAGCCTGCTGGAGAACATTGAAGCGCCCCAAAGCGCGATCGCTATTCTTTCCGACTTAACGGATATCGACAAGACCCACGTGGAAAGCTACAGGAGGCTGGGAAGCCTCTGGGGAGGAGAGGGCGAGCCGAAGAGGGCAATTGAGGCGTGGGAAAAACTGAAAATGTATCGGCCGGAAGACAAGGAGGCGGGCAAGGCGATCCGGGACTTGTCTGCAGCCACGATGGTCGACGCCGTTGAAGAGAAAAAATCTGAGACCGGGGACGACTCCTTCAGGTCGATGCTGAAGAGTGAGGAGGCGTCTGCGGACCTCGAACAGAAAGCCAAGGTCCTCAGGACCGACGAAGATCGCGTTGAAGCCATACGCTTCAAGAAGGAGGATCTGCGGGCAGATCCTACCAATTCAAGACTCTGGCGTGAACTCGGCGCGCTCTACCAGGACCTCAGGAAGTGGAAGCATGCCAAGGCGGCCTATAAAAAAGCTCTTGAGGTGAACCCGCAGGATCTTTTTGCCATCGACAGGCTCGGAACTCTAGAGGAATCCATCCTCGACGAAGGGGTCGCTGACCTCAAAGAACAAATAAGCAAGCTTGAAGAAGGCGCCGGAGCCGAAGATGAACTCGGCGCCGCGAAGGTGAAGCTTGAAGAGGCCGAGGCCGAGGCCATCGAGTTCAAGACCGGCGAATATGAACGCAAGGTTCTGGCTCACCCTACGGACTATGAGCTCAAGCTGGTATATGGTGAATTGTTGATGCAGGGCGGAAGCTACGACCAGGCAATCGAGCAATTCCAGAAAGCCGTCAAGGATCCCAAGTTCAAGGTCAGAGCCCAGAACAATATGGGAAAATGCTTCCAGAAAAAGAATGTACACGCTATCGCTATAACGCAGTACCAGGAGGCTCTCAAAGGGGTAGCTGACCCGGATAGCGATATCGCCAAAGATATCCGCTACAATCTGGCCACCGCCGCCGAAGACAGCGGTGAATACGATGACGCTCTGGAGCAATACCAGGTCATCATGGCGACGGATATTGGCTTCAGAGACGTCTCAACACGTGTTGACGGCCTCATGCAGAAAAAGCCGGCTGAATAAACTATTTACCCGGAAATCCACTCGCTGGCATCGCATGGATTTCCGGAAGTAATTTTTTTGTTTATGCCGGCCTCTCTTCAAAGTAATATCCGGGGCTTACACGATTTAAGACGTTTACAGGAACACCCTCATGGCAAATAGCCTTCAGGCCAAGAAGCGGATCAGGCAGAACGAAACGAGCCGCATCCGTAACAAGAGCGCCAAAAGCGAAATTCGGACACTTACCAAGAAATTCAACGCCCTGGTTGAGAGCCAGGACAAGGCAGGCGCTGAGTCAGTGTTCAGAGACTTGACATCGAGCCTCGATAAGGCTGAGAAGAACCATCTCTTCCATCGCAACAACATAGCTCGACAGAAATCAGCTATCTCCAAAAGCCTGGCCGGGATCCAGGGCTGAGCCGGCGCCTCCGTCGCAAAACGTGTCAGCCGCCCACTGCTGGAGAACTGGCTGACTATCAGCTCAAAGATTGAGCTTCAGCTTTGCGGCTTCGGTCATCATGCTGGGATCCCAGGGAGGATCCCAGACGAGGTCTACATTGCACTGGGTGATCCCATCGATATCCCTGATCTTGGATTCGACCTCTATGGGCAGAGTCCCCGCAACGGGGCAGGCAGGGCTGGTTAAGGTCATCTTGACGTCTACCTTGCCTTCGCAATTCACGGAGAAATTGTAAACAAGCCCGAGATCATAGATATCTACGGGGACCTCCGGGTCGTAAACCGATTTCAGGACCAGGCGAATATCCTCCTCAAGCGGAGTCAACTCTCGGTCTTCCGGGCCGGGGAGATCATCCGACGGGTTTTCCGGTTCTGGCACTTCGTTGTCTTCGAAAATCAATTTTTCACTCCGTAGAAATGGTTTTCTCGTCATCTTTCAGGGCGGCATCAAGCGTATGCCACACGAGAGTCGCGCATTTTACCCTGCCGGGGAATTCACAGACACCGGAGAAGGCCGCTAACTTTCCTAATTTCTCTATCTCTTCCTGGTCGTGTTCGCCGGGGATGGCGGTGAGCATGGCCCCCACCATCCTGCGCAACTCGAAAATATCCTCGATACTTTTACCTTTGATTATCTGGGTGAGCATAGAGGCTGAGGCGGTTGAGATGGCGCAGCCATTCCCCTCGAAGGAGACGTCCGTCACCCTGCCATCCTCGCAGGAAAGATAAAGATTCACCTTGTCTCCACAAACCGGGTTGAAGCCGTTCGCCTGGTGGGTGCAGTCGTCCATGGGCCGATGATTTCTTGGAGACTTACCGTGGTCCAGGATCAATTCCTGGTAGAGGTCGCGAAGTCCGGACATCAGGCAAATACCTCCACCGCCTTGGTAATACCATGAGCGAGAAGGTCGATTTCTTCCCTGGTGTTGTAGAGAGCGAAGGAGGCCCGGACCGTAGCCTGGACTCCAAGTCGCTCAAGGGCAGGNTGGGCGCAATGATGNCCAGCCCTTACCGCCACCCCGTGCTGATCCAGGATGGTGCCGGCATCGTGGGGATGAACGCCATCGATGATGAAAGAGAGTATCCCTGCCTTCGCAGGAGCCCGGCCGATGATCTCAACGCCATCAATAGAAGAGACGGCCGCAGTCGCGTAATCCAGGAGGTTCTTNTCGTGAGTCTCGATAGACTCCAGGCCGGCCTCCTCGATGTACTCTATCGCGGCGCCAAGGCCAATGGCGCCGGCAATATCCGGGGTCCCTGCCTCGAATTTGTAAGGGATCCGATTGTATTCGGTCTTGTCGAACGTGACGGAGAGGATCATTTCTCCGCCTCCATGATAGGGCGGCATTTCTTCCAGGACATGGGCCTTGCCATAGAGGGCGCCTATGCCGGTGGGGCCATACATCTTGTGGCCGGAGATCGTATAAAAATCGCACCCCAACTCGTCGACGTCTACCCGNCNATGAGCAGCGGCCTGCGCCCCGTCCACCAGCACCGGNATTTCTTTCTCCCGGGCCATGGCTACCATCTCCCTGATAGGGTTGATGGTCCCAAGAGCGTTGGAGACATGCACAAGGGATACGAATTTGGTTCGATCGCCCAGGAGATCTTTGTAGGCCTGAATGTCAACGNCGCCATCATCATCGATGGGGGCGACCTTGAGAACCGCGCCGGCCTGCTCTCTGAGTAATTGCCAGGGGACTATATTGGAATGATGCTCGAGGGTGCTGATGACAATCTCGTCCCCGGGTTCGATCCGAGGCCGGAGATAGGCCTGGGAGACCAGGTTGATTCCTTCAGTGGCCCCACGAACGAAAATAATTTCCTCNGGGCGNCGCGCNCCGAGGTAGGNCATGGTCCGCGTNCTTGCCCNCTCGTAGGCGTCCGTAGCNTTCTGGCTGAGGGTGTGAACGCCCCGATGGATGTTTGAGTTGTACTCACGGTAGTAATCGCAAATAGAGTCGATCACGGCGGTCGGCTTTTGCGTCGTAGCGGCGTTGTCGAGATAGACAAGGGGCTTTCCGTTAACCTCCTGCGCAAGGATAGGGAAATCTTCCCGGATCCGGAGCACATCGAGGGGCCTTGCTTTATCGTCGATTCCAGCCATGATTCAGGCGGCTCCGATCGTAACGCCAGCCGGCTCGCAGTNGCCGGGCAATTTTTCGAACAACAAGGCCTCCACCCCGGCCTTTAATCCTGGATGTTCAATTCCGGATACAAGGTCGCTGGCGAAGGCGTAGACCAGAAGCACGCGAGCGGCTTCTTTGCTGACGCCTCTGGACCTGAGATAAAACAGGCCATCTTCGTTCAGCTGCCCGACAGTCGCTCCGTGCGTGCATTTGACATCATCGGCATAAATCTCCAGCTCAGGCTTGGAGTCCATCACTGCGGTATCCGACAGCAGCAACGTCTGGTTGCTCTGCTTTGCATCGGTTTTCTGGGCATCCTGGGCAACGTAAATCTTCCCGTTAAAGACTCCGTGGGCCTTCTCGGCAAGGACAGCCTTGTACATCTCCCAGCTGTTGCAGTTCGGCCTGGAGTGAATAATCCGGGTGTGGTTGTCGATATGTTCCTCTCCGCGTCCGACTGCAAGGCCGTTGAGNGTACACTCGANCCCCTCCCCCTCAAGAAAGGCTGCGACATCGTTGCGAACAACGCCTCCGGAAAAACAGAAAGAATTCGAAGCGAAGCTGGAATGATNTCCCTGGTGAACGCCCAGGTTGGAAATGTGAAAAGATCCCTTTCCTTCCCTGACGAGCCTGTAATGGACGGCCCCGGCATTGGCGGCAATCTGAAAGTGGGTAAATGGGTTGGAAAGATAGGCTGAGTCCCCAACCCCAAGGTAGTCCTCTATAAGACTGAGGCGAGCGCCTTCTTCCAGGCAGACAACGTTACGCGGATGAATCATGAGTGATCCATCCGGGGAGTCGTTGATGTGGAGCAGGTAGAGGGGCTCCTTGATTTCAGCTCCCTTGGCCACATGGATGCAGGCGCCGCTGTGAAAAAGCGCTGAGTTGAGGTCGGCAAAGGACTCAAACCCAAAAGCCTTTCCACTGGTAACGAGCTCTTCGACCCCAGCCGCGCCTCTCTCGATCGCGGCTGAGAGAGGCTCAACCTCGAGGCCTGAGCCGACCTCCGGGAGCCTTGAGTGCTCCTCACTGAAGGTGCCGTTGACGAATACGGCAAGAAAGCCGGTGGGATCACAAATCAGCAGCTCGGATAAGTCAGCAGGCGCAATCTGCTGAGGCTGCGCGCCTTCCAGGGTGAATTTCCTTTTCCGAAGGCCCGCAAGATTCGTGTATTTCCATTCCTCGCTTCCGGGCAACGGCAGGCCGGTTGAGCGAAACAACTCCATGGACTCCTCTTGATAGGAGGACAGCCATTCGGGGCCATNAATCTTCCCTCGCCCCTCGTAAGCATCAAGGAAGGCCTGGGTGGCTGCAGTATTGGGTGCGGTCATGGAAGATCTCCGCCGATTCCGATCCTTCTCTGCGAGAAAGGGGATCAGCTGGCCGGGTTGGCGGCCTCCTCTTCAATCCAGGTGTAGCCTTTGTCCTCAAGCTCAAGGGCCAGCTCCTTGCCTCCAGATTTGATGATTTTTCCATCGTGGAGAACATGGACATAGTCGGGAACGATATGCTCAAGAAGGCGCTGGTAGTGGGTGATGACAATGAAGCTCCTGCCCGGGCTCCGCATGGAGTTGACCCCGTCAGCCACCGCCTTCAGGGCGTCAATATCGAGCCCCGAATCGGTTTCATCTAGAACCGCAAGGGTCGGCTCCAGCACGGCCATTTGAAATATCTCATTGCGCTTCTTCTCTCCGCCTGAGAAGCCTTCATTGACAGGGCGGTCAAGCAGTGACCTGTCGAGTTCGACGAGATCGGCCTTCTCCCTCGCAAGCTCCAGGAAATCAAAGGCATCGAGCTCCTCCTCTCCTCGGTATTTCCGAACGGAGTTAAGGGCTGTTCTGAGAAAGTAATTATTGCCGACGCCTGGAATTTCAACAGGGTACTGGAAGGCGAGAAAGACTCCTTCGCAGGCCCGGTCTTCCGGCTCCAGCTCGAGGAGATCCTTTCCTTTGTAGGTGATCGAGCCGCCCGTGACGAGGTAGTCCTCGTGCCCGGCGATCACCTTTCCAAGAGTACTCTTGCCTGAGCCATTCGGGCCCATGACCGCATGGACTTCCCCAGGGTTCACCTGCAACGAGACACCCTTCAATATCTGGGTGTCCTCAACCGTGGCCTGGAGNTCTTTGATTTCTAACATTCCTGTGTTCTCGCGGGNTTGATGGGTGCGTTTGATCAGTCTTCTCGGACGCCGCTTCCGGAGCTCAGCCCACGCTTCCTTCAAGGCTGATGCTCAATAATTTCTGTGCTTCGACAGCAAATTCCATGGGAAGCTCCCTGAACACCTCTTTGCAGAAACCATTCACTATCATGGAGATGGCGTCTTCGGTGGAGATTCCCCGTTGTCTCAGGTAAAAGATCTGGTCTTCGCCGATTTTTGAGGTTGAGGCTTCGTGCTCAACCTGGGCAGTGGGATTGTTAATCTCGATGTAGGGAAATGTGTGNGCGCCACAGCGATCGCCCATAAGCATGGAATCGCATTGGGAGAAATTTCGAGCCCCTTGAGCACCCTTGTTTATCTTGACGAGACCGCGGTAGGAGTTCTGGCCGCGCCCGGCGGAGATACCCTTGGANATGATGGTGCTTCGAGTGTTTTTCCCGATATGAACCATCTTGGTGCCTGTGTCGGCCTGCTGATAATTCTTGGTCAAGGCGACGGAGTAAAATTCGCCGACGGAATTGTCTCCCTGGAGAATGCAGCTGGGATATTTCCAAGTGATGGCCGACCCCGTTTCAACCTGTGTCCAGGAGATCTTGGAATCGGATCCACGACAGGCGCCTCGCTTGGTAACGAAGTTGTAGATCCCCCCCTTGCCGTTTTCGTCGCCCGGATACCAATTCTGNACTGTGGAGTATTTAATCTGGGCGTTATCAAGGGCGACCAGNTCTACGACCGCGGCATGAAGTTGATTTTCATCGCGCATCGGAGCGGTNCACCCCTCGAGATAGCTGACGTAGGAGTCTTCATCTGCAATGATGAGCGTCCTCTCAAATTGNCCTGTGTTGGCCGCGTTGATTCTGAAGTAGGTCGAGAGCTCCATGGGGGANCTGACCCCTTTGGGGATATAACAAAAGGAACCATCGCTGAAGACGGCGGAATTCAATGTCGCGTAGAAGTTGTCNCTGTAGGGAACCACCGAGCCAAGGTATTTCCTCACGAGATCGGGGTGCTCGCGTACCGCTTCCGAAAAGGAACAGAAGATAATACCCAGCTCCGAGAGTTTATCTTTGAAGGTCGTCGCAACGGAGACGCTGTCAAAGACAACATCTACCGCGACGCCGGAGAGCCTCTTCTGTTCATCGAGGGAGATTCCAAGTTTTTCGAAGGTCTCAAGCAGCTCTGGATCAACCTCGTCGAGGCTCTGAAGATCTTTTTTTGCCTTCGGGCTGGAGTAATAAACGATGGACTGGAAGTCGATCTCCGGGTAGCCCACCTTGGGCCACCGAGGCTCAACCATCTTCAGCCAATGCGCATAGGCTTTCAGGCGCCACTCAAGAAGCCATTCGGGCTCCTCCTTGATCGCAGATATCTTTTTGATGATATCTTCGCTGAGGCCGGGAGGGACTGAATCTGATTCGATATCGGTTACGAAACCGTATTTGTAGTCCTGGTTGGCAAGTTCATTCAGATGGTCTGTAGGGCTTTGCATCTCTCAGGTTTCGCTTCTGTCAGGCTTCCAGCTTGGCCCCGGATGAGAAATCCAGGGTGGGAATCTCAGGCGAGTGGAGCTGGATCCATTCGCCCATGCTTCGCTCATTGCCGGTAAGGTCTTTCAGGGTCACCTTGTCGAGGACCCCATCGAGAATGAATTGCAATCCGGACCAGAGAGACCGGAGCGAGCAGTCATTGCTGTGGACGCAAAATTTCCGATCACCTGCAAATCGAGNGCAGGTCTCGGATTCATAAAGCCTCCCTCCGAGAACCTGGAGGATTTCGGCGACCGTGATTTCTTCAACAGGCCTCGNGAGCTGATACCCTCCCTTGCAGCCNCGCACTCCCTCGATAAGGCCCGCCTTCGCGAGCAGNCCAAAGAGCTTTCTCACATATTGAATTGAGATTCCCTCCTGGCGGGCGACCTCGGCAACAGTGGGGTAATTGCGAACGGCTCCCCCCGGCTCGCCCGCGACCATCTTCTTGATGTTGGCCTGCTCCCGGGCGAGACCGAGAATGCACCGAAGGCCGTATTCTTCCTGCGCAGAAAATTTCATAGGGGCGCCTGTTCCATCTGAAAATACGAAGCCCGAAAATTTGAAAACGAGAAATTACTACAAGATTGTAGCAGTATCCATGGGAATTAAAAAANTTTTGTCCCCTATTTTGGCACCCATGAATTAAAACCAGTCGTAGAGGCGAATGGCTCGCCTGAGACTATAAACGAATGGCTGAATATTCATTTCCAATCGAGGCTCTACACACGATGAAGTTCCCCAGCATTCTTTGCGTTCTGGTTCTTGTTTCCACCATGTCGGCTGCAGGACCCACCTACTCCGACCCCACCCAGCCGAAGACTGAGCCGGTTAAGGCCCTCATGATTACCGGCGGCGGCTACCACGACTATAAGAAACAACAGCACATTATTTCGAAGGGCGTCTCGGCCCGCGCAAACGTCAAGTGGACCATCGCCTTTGAAAATCCGAAATCAGGATTGCCGAGCATCTACAAGAATCCCGACTGGGCCAAAGGCTACGACGTTATCGTTCATAACGAGTGCCATGCAAGATTCAAAGATCCCGAGGTTATCAACAAGATCGTCAAGGCCCACCTCGATAACGCTGTCGGGGTCGTCATGATTCATTGCGCCATGCACACCTTTCGGGACACATCGACCAAGGAGTGGGACAAGCTGGTCGGGGTCCAGTCTCGGCGCCATGGAGCAAAGTTTCCAATTAAGGTGGCCAACGCAAAGCCTGAGCATCCCATCATGAAGGCCTTTCCTGAATCGTGGACCAGCCCGCAAGGCGAGCTCTATATTACCAACCCCCTGGAGGGAACCATTCCCCTGGGCATTGGCGGGAAGCCCGACAACCCAAAGGTCAAGAAGCAGGTCTGCGTCTGGGCAAGCACCTACGGAAAAACAAAAACCTTTGGCATCACGCTGGGGCATCACAATGTGACGGTCGAGCAGAAGGCCTATCTTGACTTGCTGTCCCGGGGAATCCTCTGGACCTGTGACAAGCTTGGCGATGATGGGAAGCCAAAGAAGGGCTACGAGGCCCTGGCCAAGTAGTTCCAGCTCGAAAGAAGTTCATTTCCGAGAACCAAGGACCCGGCAATTGGTCACNCAGCAACCTGGGCTATCCCTTAGGGAATGTCCGCGCCTCGAGGCGGGATCGCCGGAGGTCATCATCNACACAGATGGANGCTGTCGGCCCAACCCCGGGCCGGGCGGTTGGGCGGCAATACTCNGGGCCAGCGGAATGGAGCTGGAGCTTGGAGGAGGAGCCCCCGACACAACCAACAATCGCATGGAAATGACCGCCGCCTTGGCCGGCCTGAACACCCTCACNGGCCCCACGAAAGTGACGGTCGTTACGGACAGTGAATACGTATTCAATGGAATGACGAATTGGATCACCAAATGGTCTGGGCTGGGTTTCGCCAAAAAAAAAGGAACCCTCCTGAATCCAGGCCTCTGGAGGGCTCTTGCAGAGGCCTCCCTTGCCCATCAGACCAGCTGGGCCTGGACCCGGGGGCATTCGGGCGTTCAGCTCAATGAACGCTGTGACGTGCTCGCCTCAACAATGATCGATGCGCGTCATCCTGACCCGGTGGCGCCTACCCACAAGGCCAGGACAGCAAGGGCCGCCAGCCTTCCATCCATCGCCGCGACCGAAACGGCCGAGATCTGGCTGCCGGCCTGACCGGCCCGCAAAACAACTACTGCTTGAAGAATCCCGCCCCGGCCTGGGTTCTCCTGAAGCGATAGTAGACCTCNAGAGTCATGGCTCCAAGGGCGGTGGTGTACACCCGGCCTCCTCGCTGGGAGTAGCTAACGATTGGGTCCCAGCTGCCATCCCGGCAACCCCCTGATTTCTGGCTGGCGAGAAGAGCGGATTGCATTTTCGGATTCCAGTTCTTCCATGGGGTCCCTCCATATTGGAATAGCGCGTAGGTCGCGTAATACCAGTAATAAAAAGGTGACTGGGGATTCTTCTTTTTCCACTCGGGCGGCTGCTTTGCAATCTGGTCAACGCCGAGACGGATATTACCGGCGATTCGCTTTTCTCCGGCAAGCAGGCGGCAGAGAACTC
Source organism: Planctomycetota bacterium (assembly GCA_002708465.1). The sequence goes on along the minus strand of PAOC01000014.1, from coordinate 2,838 downwards.
CGACTGATGTCATGCAGGGTACGGGCTGATGCTCCTTACCGCGAGCATGGTAGCCGGTGATTCCGTATTCGCTGGTGAGCCCGCGGAAATAGGCGATCGAGTCCCGAAACGCTTCTTCATAACGGGATTTTTCAATCCCAAGCCGGCTGATCTTCCCGGTCTTCAGCGCCAGTATCATCCAGCCCGTAACGGAAACGTCATTATCATTATCCCTGTAGCCATACCGCCAGGCCTTTCCGGGGTTCCTGGCTCTCAAGATGTATTCCATNGCGGCCTTGNNCGGCCTCTTCAGAGACAGGATATCTCCGGAGAGAATCAGCAGCTCACCCATGGCCATCGTGGCGATGGAATGGAGGTACATGGATTTATGCCCATCTCGATTACCGAAGCGCCCCATCTTGCTCGCCCCGCCGCCGTTTGTCTGGGTGGAGANGAGATACTTGGTGGCTTTCTTGAGACAGGTTTTAAATTTGGGAACGTCGGAATAGAGGTGACTGTGCCCCGCGCCGGTGAAGGCCAGGATCGCGAGCCCTGTGAGTCCGATGGCCTGGTCCTTGTCTTTGGAGGCACCACCGCAGCCGCCGCCAGCCTTGCATTGCTGAATAAAGCCGTGGCCGCGCCAGCTTCCATCCGGATGTTGATGGCGATAGAGCCACTCAAGGGCCGCCCGCACGGCGCTCTCGGTCGCNTCGCTCCCGCCTTCGCGAATCAAGGCGCCTTTCCCGGTTCTTTCTCCATACGCCCCGGCAGCCCCGCCGCCAACGCCGATGGCGTCGTTGATGAAGGTCGCCTGCATGTTGACGTTACTTTGATTCAGCAGGTCAGTACCCTTGGGGATATCAACCGTAGGTTCCTCGATCTTCCGCTTGACTACGGGGATATCGGGAATGATGGGCTTGGGTATTTCAATCTTCCGCTCCATGGCCTTCTTCTTGGTCGGATCGTACGGAATGGGTGGAGGAGCCGTCCTCATGGAGACCGCCGGGGAGGCTTTTTTTTCCTGCCGCTGGGAAATGACGATGCCNACCAGGATGAATAACAGGACAATGTGCAGGATAGCGGAAACCGCCCAATATGGCATCTCGGTCAGAAATGCGGGCCGCGAGAAGACCTCTTCNCCTTCCTCCGCGCCTTCGTCGCCGGCGAGTTCCTCCAGCGAATACCCTTGATAGGACATTCCGGGNTNCTGGATNTCGGACGGATAACCGTCCTGCCCGTCAGGCGNTCCANCCTGCTGTTGTTTTAGCTGGCCCTGAAGAGCCGCTAATTGGGCGAGCGCGGCTTGATGCTNCTCCTCCGAGACAGGCTGAGAGGCCTGGCCCTCCTGCGAGGTCGCATCATTTGGTTTTTCGTCAGACATCTAAAAACCCTGAAAGAAAAGGAACAAAATCAAAGCTCCCCCACAGTATCCATGATAAACCCCGCCACAGATCAACCGGGGAAAAAAATAGCCTTACATACGGCCTGCGAGGGACTTATCGGCCAAACGACCTAATATTCCCTTAAACAATAGATGGCGGCTGGCTTCCTGCCTTGCCTTCGAAATACATCTCCCCCCCNCCGACCCGCTGATCAGGCTTATATGCCCCGCAAGGCAGGCTTCCCTGATATCTGGCGATTAGTCGAAGGATCCAATAAAGAGACGNCTGGCCTTCAAATTTAGGCAGAAACGGCTCAATAAGCGAATCCCATCATGATACTTTCTTTGATTGGANNNTGAAAATTTTCCGGNGCCCATTCCCGTTTAAATTCACAGGAGATCCCCTTGGCCAGACCATCCAGACGCAAGTTTCTTGGTGCCGCGGCNGCCTGCGCAGCCGCNCCTCTCGGGCTGCCNGGCAANCAAGCCGCCGGTTGCACCGAAGACAACTCCAGCATCGGAAAGACACCGCACACTCGATTTGCAGTGAACATTGAGATGTGGTTTACGAAACTTCCATTCCTGAAGCGAATTGAGGCGGCGGCAGCGTTGGGGTTCCCAGCCGTAGAATTCTGGCCCCTCCAGGGAAAGGACCTGGGAGCCATCGCCGAAAAAACCCGGGAGTTAAAAATCGAGGTTGCTCAATTTACCGCCTGGGGCTTCAAGCCCGGCCTTAATAATCCGAAGAACCACAAAGCCTTCGTGGAGGCTGTCGAGGCATCCTGTAAAGCGGCAAAGAAGCTGCGCTGCGGTCTCATGACGGTTGTTGGCGGAGATGACCAACCCGGAATGACCCAGGGGCAGATGCATGCCAACATCATTGCCGGGCTCAAGCTTGCCGCTCCGATCGCCGAGAGCCATGGGATCGTCATGATCCTTGAGCCGATGAATATCAGGGTTGATCATAAAGGGCACTCACTTTACGGAAGCCCGCCGGCTATTCGCATCTGCGAAGAGGTGGATTCGCCAAGCGTCAAGATCAACTGGGACCTCTACCATATGCAGATAACCGAAGGCGATCTCTGCGGCAGGATGAGAGATGGCTGGAAGCATATCGGCTACCTCCAGCTTGCAGACCATCCTGGCCGGCACGAGCCGGGGACCGGGGAAATCCATTACAACCGCGTTCTCAAGGCGGCCCACGACCTCGGCTACCGAGGCCTTGTAGGGCTCGAGTGCCGCCCCAGGGACGGGGAGCTCCAGGCCGCGAGACGGGTGGCCGCCGCGGATGTCTGGTAAGGACCTGACTTGATGCCTGACGAATCATCTTCTCCAGCCGCTGTCATTCTTCGGTCCGAAGACAATATCGCCGTTGCCTGCAGGGACATTCGCCCCGGCGAAAAAATCCCGACGATGGATGGGGACATAGAAGCAGCCGCAAAAATCCCACTGGGACACAAGCTTGCCATCGGGGATAT